>CALCVT010000016.1 GCA_937906495.1 uncultured Prevotella sp. | reverse complement strand
CCAAAACGGACTTGCCGATGGATTCCTTCAGCAAATATCTGATTTTATATCCATGCGGCAAAATTCTTTCATACCATTTTATGATTAAAATGCTGAAGAACATGTTTCTCTAATTGGTGTATGACTTTTTACATACGGGGTACAGCTTTTTACATACGCTACAAGAACTGCCGGATACAAAGTTTTATCATCACCATGTTCAAACGAATCGTACTCTATCGACTTCATTAAGAATCTAAAATAAAATCCCCGAATTTTCTCAACAGAAAATTCGGGGATTTTAAATAAGCTAATTTGCTACTAATTGGAATTAGTCAGCCAATTTAGCCTTAATGAATTCACGATTCAAACGTGCAATGTTAGCAATAGACTCGTTTTTGGGGCAAACAGCCTCACAAGCTCGCGTATTGGTACAGTTACCGAAACCGAGTTCGTCCATTTTGGCAACCATAGCCTTGGCACGCTTGGCCGCTTCAGGACGTCCTTGGGGAAGGAGTGCGAACTGGCTAACCTTAGAGCTAACAAAGAGCATGGCCGAACCATTTTTACAAGCAGCTACACAAGCGCCACAACCAATACAGGTTGCACAATCCATAGCCTCGTCAGCATCCTGCTTAGGAATAAGAATAGCATTTGCATCCTGAGGTGCACCCGTACGTACAGTTACATAACCACCCGCAGCCTGAATTTTATCAAAAGCGGAGCGATCAACCATACAGTCTTTAATTACGGGGAATGCAGCAGAGCGCCAAGGTTCAACGGTAATTACATCACCATCGTTAAAACGACGCATGTAGAGTTGGCACGTAGTAGCACCTGTTTCTGTTTTACCATGAGGGGTACCATTGATGTAAAGCGAGCACATACCGCAAATACCTTCGCGGCAATCGTGATCGAAAACAAAGGGTTCTTTACCTTCTTCAATAAGTTCCTCATTGAGGATATCAAGCATCTCAAGGAAGGAAGTATCATCAGGAATGTTATGCATTTCGCGTGTATCGAAGTGACCCGCATCCTGAGGACCATTCTGCTTCCAGTACTTAATCGTAAAGCTTATATTTCTAGCCATTTTAGAATGTCGTTTTTTAATGTTCTTGTTCTGGAAAAACGTAGGAGGATATGATGGCAATAGCTATCCAACGGGATATGTTGCCATCAACTCCATTTACGCATTAGTTTTTATAGTTACGGGTCTTAACCTCGATAGCCTCGTACTTGAGGGGCTCAACATACTTAACCGGCTCAACATCCTCGCCTTTGTATTCCCAGCAAGAAACGTAGAAGCAGTTCTGGTCGTCGCGCTTAGCTTCGCCTTCCTCGGTTTGATGTTCTTCACGGAAGTGTCCACCGCAAGATTCTTCACGATTAAGTGCGTCGATAGCGATAAGTTGACCCATAGTAATGAAGTCGTTAAGGCGGAGGGCCTTTTCGAGTTCAATATTAACACCCTTGAGTTGAGGAATGAAGAGGTTTGTTTCGAATTCCTGACGGATTTCCTTGAGTTTAACCAAAGCGGTTTCAAGTCCTTTCTTATTACGTGCCATACCAACGTACTCCCACATAACATGACCGAGTTCCTTATGGATGCTGTCAACGGACTTTTTACCCTTAATGTTCATAAGGTGGTTAATACGTTCCTGTACTTTCTTAACTGCCTCCTTGAATTCAGGCATATCAATAGAGAAGCGAGGAACTGTAATCTGATCTGAGAGATAGTTCTGGATGGTGTAAGGCAATACAAAGTAACCATCAGCCAAACCTTGCATAAGAGCTGAAGCTCCAAGACGGTTTGCACCATGATCAGAGAAGTTACATTCACCGATAGCGAATAGACCGGGGATGTTGGTAGAAAGTTCGTAATCAACCCAAAGTCCACCCATAGTATAGTGGATTGCGGGATAAATCATCATGGGGTTATAGTACTTCACTCCATTGATTTCCTTAGCAAGTTCACCGGGATTAACATCGGTAATTTCTTCGTACATATCGAAGAGGTTACCATAACGCTGGAGTACGACATCGATGCCAAGACGTCCGATAGCCTCAGAGAAGTCGAGGAATACAGCCAATCCCGTATTGTTTACACCAAATCCAGCATCGCAACGCTCTTTGGCAGCACGGCTGGCTACGTCACGGGGAACGAGGTTACCAAATGCGGGATAACGGCGCTCGAGATAGTAGTCGCGATCCTGCTCAGGAATATCGCTACCCTTAATTTCACCCTTTTGCAGTTTAACTGCATCTTCTTTCTTCTTAGGAACCCAAATACGACCATCGTTACGGAGCGACTCAGACATCAAGGTGAGTTTAGACTGCTTGTCACCGTGAACGGGGATACAAGTGGGGTGAATCTGCACATAAGCAGGGTTTGCGAAGTAAGCACCCTTGCGATAAGCAGCAATTGCAGCAGAGCAGTTACAACCCATAGCATTGGTAGAGAGGAAGTAAGCATTTCCATAACCACCGGTTGCAAGAACTACGGCATGAGCAGCAAAGCGCTCAAGTTCGCCGGTTACGAGGTTGCGTGCAACAATACCGCGTGCACGACCATCAACGATAACTACATCGAGCATTTCGTAACGGCAGAACAACTTAACGGTACCTGCATGTACCTGACACATAAGTGCTGAGTATGCACCAAGAAGGAGCTGCTGACCGGTTTGTCCCTTAGCATAGAACGTACGGCTAACCTGTACACCACCAAAAGAACGGTTTGCGAGCAAGCCACCATATTCGCGAGCAAAGGGAACACCTTGAGCTACGCACTGGTCAATAATATTTGCACTTACTTCAGCAAGGCGATAAACGTTGGCTTCGCGAGCACGATAGTCACCACCTTTAACGGTATCATAGAAAAGACGGTAAACAGAGTCACCATCGTTTTGATAATTCTTTGCAGCATTAATACCACCCTGTGCAGCAATTGAGTGAGCACGGCGGGGAGAATCTTGGATACAGAAGTTGAAAACTTTGAAACCCATCTCGCCAAGAGAAGCTGCAGCTGAAGCACCGGCCAAGCCTGTACCTACAACGATAATGTCGAGTTTACGCTTATTTGCGGGATTCACCAATTTTTGGTGAGCTTTGTAGTTGGTCCACTTTTCAGAAATAGGACCTTCAGGTATCTTGGAATCAATATTAGCCATGATATATATAGTTATTGAAAGGATTGGGAAAAGGAGGGCTTTAGTTGAGGAATACCCCTTATCGGGTTAATAACTCAGCCATCCAATAAATTAGCAAGCTGAAGCACAGCATCCTCCACAGAAAGTGAAGTAAAGAGCTACTACAACAAATATCAGCATCAATACAGTTACATAAACTGTACCGATAGTGCGCCAGCGATTAAACCAAATCTTACCATTCCAACCAAGCGTTTGGAATGCACTCCAGAATCCGTGAGTCATGTGGAACCAAAGAGCTACGAACCAAATGATGTAAAGAGCAGTATAAATAGGATTACTGAAGGTGTATACAATCATACCATAACCATCAGCAGCACTAGCCACTTCGTTAATAAATGGCATACCTGCATTAACCAATTCGGCAAACATCATATTGTACCAGAAGTTGAAAAGGTGGAGCAAAAGTCCGAGAACAACAACAATACCAAGTACAAACATGTTTTGCGAAGCCCACTCAACCTGATCAGGCTTGTTGACAACTGCATAACGATCCTTACCACGAGCCTTACGGTTTTGAAGCGTAAGAATAATGGCGTAGATGAAGTGAATGGCAACGAGTACGGCAAGGCCCATCGTAGCAGCTACCGCATACCAGTTAGCACCAAGCATCTCGCACACCATGTTATAGCCTTCCTTTGAGAAGAGGGCTACCAAGTTCATGCAACCATGAAACGTGAGGAACAGAATGAGCGCAATGCCAGATACTGACATGATTACCTTCCGTCCGATGGATGAGTTAGTTAACCACATAAAAGATGATTTGAATTAAGTTGATATTTAGATTATTAGTATTATAGACTTGGGGGTTAAAGATGCAAGAAACTCCCCATAAATAGGGAAGCAATACTTTCTCTGTGCAAAATTAAAAGTTTTTATTTGTCCTTGCAAATTTCAATATAAATAAATTATAAGTAGCGGTTTAAAAAGACGACACATAAACCTCCGCCCACTAATTGGATAAGGTTTCTTGCTAAATGTCACAACTGAATGAGCGTAACTCCTGCTCATCCAGTTGCGTAAAAAAGTTATTCAGACCTTCGTCCAAAGAATATATTTCTTCTATATGTTGTTTCCTTCTTTTTTTCTGTTTGCTGCGTTTCTGCAGGATAGGCGATACGCGTATGATAAATAGTTTTCAAACTTTCTACCAATACTCGTTTTGCATCTGCAATGTCGCGAAAGGTTATCGGACACTCTTTAAAATATCCAGCACTTACCTGCCCGTCGACAATGCGGTCTACAAGTTGTGTAATGCTTTCTTCTGTAAACTCTTTGAGTGAACGTGAGGTAGCCTCTACGGCATCACACATCATCAAAATAGCTTGTTCGCGAGTAAATGGATTAGGGCCGGGATATGAAAACAATTTTTCATCGGGTTCCTCCTCAGGATGTTTATTCTTCCATTGTATATAAAAATACTTGGTCTGCGAACAGCCATGGTGTGTATTGATAAAATCCCTAATCACCTTTGGCAAATGATATTTCTCAGCCAGTCTAAGGCCCTCAGTTACATGACTGATAATGATTTGTGCAGATCGCTCCTCGGTGAGCTCATCATGTGGATTTACACCTGTCTGATTTTCTGTAAAGAATGCCGGATTCAGCATCTTTCCGATGTCATGATACAAAGCTCCGGTACGCACAAGCTGAGGTTTGGCTCCTATTTTATCTGCAACTTCTGCAGCCAAGTTTGCTACTTGCAAAGAGTGAACAAAGGTTCCTTGAGCCACCTTCGACATCCGTCGGAGTATTGTATTATTTGTATTTGACAATTCGACAAGTGTAACACTTGAGGTGAAGCCAAAGAGTTTTTCTATCAAGTAAAGCAAAGGATAAGCAAAAAGCAAGAGAACTCCATTAACTGCTATGTAAATATACATGGATCGATCAAGATGCTCAAAATCAATACCTTGAGACAGATCGTAACCTAACATAACTATTGAACTGGTCACAAAAACAGCCAACACTACCCGCAATAACTGTGAACGCTCTGTTAGGTCTTTAAGAGCATAAATAGCTGTTACTCCTGCTACAAACTGCACAACCAAAAACTCATAATTTGAATGGAGTGCCATAGACGAAAGAATCGTTGAACTTATCATAGCCATAAATGCCGTACGCGAATCCATAAATATACGTACAAAAATGGGCACAATGGCATAGGGGACCATATATACATTAAAGAATTTATGGTCAACCATCAGATAAGTTATTACAGGAAAGATTGCTATTAGTGACGAGAGCAGCATTATAGAATGGGGGGAATACAAATACTCGCGTCTAAACAGTCTGAGATAAGATACAAAAGCTATCAGTACACAAGATACAAAAATGAATTGCCCGCACAATACAATCCAGAATCCTTTACTTGAATCATTGCGACGCACCGACTCATTTTCAAAAGATTGAAGTATTTTGTATTGATCGGGAGATATGATTTCGCCTCGATCAATAATACGCTGGCCGCTCTGCACCATCCCCGAAGCCGGAGCTACTGATGCAATAATGTCTTCGCGTGCTGCTCTGGTCTTTACACTATCCAAAGTGAGGTTAGGTTCCAGGTAATTGTTTACATTGCATCGTGCCATTACCTTTCGCGGAAACTGAAATGTATCTGCACTCACAATATATTCGTAAGCCGAGCGCGTCGAATAAAGTTCTGACAAGGGGTATGCAATGGCTTCTGTTCCTTCTATTACCCTTATACCGGGTACCAACTCCTTAGCCATCTGTGCCAAATCTTCGGATCCGATGATACCCGACTTGTACACTGAAACCAGCAAGCGTTCGATGTGATAGAGATAGCTAACCGGCACATCCTTGAATTTACCATTCAAGAAGTCTGCTCTGAAAGCCATTACCTGACTATTAGCCTTTTGCTGATTTTCAATATAGAACGGATGAAATCCCTTCATCGCACTGTCGCGTTCCACCTCAACTTCCTGTTGCGTTTTATAAATCGGAAAGTCAAAGGTTGCTATCAGCGAGTTGTACCGCCAGGGTCTCCCTTCTTCGTATTCATAGCCGAATTTACTCTCACGGGGCATAAAATACACCAATAAAGCCACCACAGCCAGCAATATACCAGCCAGGGTGAACCATCCTTTGAGTTTCGACATATTATTTAAGTTATGTATAGGCATATCTTATCTGTCTTTGATTCTGTGCAAACTTACTAAATATACCTGGATTGTAAGCATCAAAAGTCCAATAAAGCATCTGAAAATTATCTTCTTTCACGACGTAGAGGGTAGTCTCCTCTTAGTTTTTCAAAAAACTGAGGGGTTGCTCTCAAGTTCAGATAGTCGCGGACCGGATCATACAAGCATAATGCCTCGTGCAGTTCATGTGCTTCGCCTTGAGGATAATATGCATAGTCCGCCGGTAGTTCAGGAGCTGATATATTGTCAAAGAGGGTTTCGTCCATGCCGAAAAAGCGAGCCGTTGCCTGTAAAGCCATACGTGTACCACAGGCTTTACCATCGGCACTATAGCCTGCGATGTGGGGAGTTCCTATATATACCATATCGAGTAATTCCTGGTCTATATTTGGCTCATTTTCCCAGGTATCTATCACTGCTGCGCGAAGTTTTCCTGCTTTCAGAGCCTCTTTCAGAGCCTGTGTATCAACAACTTCTCCACGGCCAGAATTTATCATTACGGGGCAACGCCCGAGGTTGCTAAAAAAGGCATCCGATGCCATATGGTAAGTTGGATAAGGCTCAGGACTATAGGTTAAAGGGGTATGGAAGGTAATAATATCACACCGTTCTGCTATTTCGCAAATATCTACAAATCCCTGTTCACGTTTGGCACGCAATGGGTCGCAACACAATATTTCTTTAAATCCCCATGTTCGCAGTCGCTGCAATACCTGACTTCCTACATGACCTACACCTACAATGCCCACAACCAAATCATTCCATTGGTGAGTAGCAAAAAACTGTCGTTGCTTGTAAGTAAGCAAGCTGTCGACTGCTGTCAAGCCATCCGAATGCCAACATCCATGGGCCGCCAACAATAAGAGGCAGTTTCCTACATATTGCGCCACGCTCGGTGCATTGCATCCCGGACAATTGGTCCACGATATGCCAGCTTCTTTAAGATAGTTAGCATCAATATGGTCGAAACCAATGGTTGCTGTTGCTATGAACTTTACTTTTGAACCTTCGAGCAAACGACGGTCACAACGTGTACGCGTACGCACTATCAGGGCATCGGCATCGCGCACATCTGCAGCAGTTATCGAAGCTCCGGGCAAATAAACTACCTCGCCCAATTGTTCGGCAAAGCCTTCTATAAAGGGTATTTTTGAATCTATAACCAGTTTCATTTGATTGAAAATTAAGAAAAATCCAAATTTTACACAAAGACTTATTATGTGTTCTCTGTAGCAAACAGACACGAATCTTAAGCAATAGCTCTCGATTCGTGTCTGTTAATTGCAAAACTCTGTATTTATTAATATGCCTTGCTACTTTATTTTTGCAGTCTGCGGATTTCGCAATCCCCGCGCTCCTGTTAAGAAAGCCTTGGCTGTACCAAAGTTCAGATTCATATCCAGACGCACGGGCAGGTGGTTTTTATCGTCGGTAATATAAAAGGTCACAATATCTTTCTCCTTGCCATCTTCTTTTTCAACAAACGAGAAAACCAAGCAGCGATAAGTTGTATTGGAGTTTTCCATTTTAAACTTCTTCTTACCACGATACACAATGCTCTTCCACTCGCATTCCTTGCCGTCGGCCATCAAAAAGTTTATGCGATGCCCTTCTTTCATACCTTCGGCTGTAAATGAGCGTGCACGCATCAGCATACTAATCATATCGAACGCACAATATTTACTTTTATGCGACGATATTTTAGGTGGATTATTGTCGCGTTGGTAGCGCATTTTTACTTCACATTGCCCTGAAGGATATGAATACCAAACTTCGTTTTTACGATAGGTATCTCCCTCAAAGGCTTTTTTTGCAAAATACTGCGGCACCAGGTCAAGACCTGTATAGGCCATGAGGGTATCGCGCATTACAAATATATTGTCGGCCTTTTTTGATCCTCGAGTAATCAGATACGATCGATAAGCCGGCTTTCCGCCATAGGTTGTTTGTGTGGTATTCATCGAGGCTGTACCAACCTTAATCCATACAAACTTCCAGTTAAAATAGAGGTCGTATATTAGTGTTTCACCGCTTTTAAAAGCTGAATTTGGTGCAGAGCATTGTGCCTTCACTCCCATGACTCCTGTAATGAGCAGCAGCATGACAAAAAGTATTTTCTTCATAAGGCGTTGCTGTTTTGATTATTTGAATGATTCGAGCTACTTAAAATTTTGCTTATTGCTACATGCTTCGCTTAGCTCTTTCGCGCTCAGCATTACGATTTTTGGGCGTTCTTTTCTTGACTTCTTTTTGTTTGATTATTTCAACTGGCTTTTGTTTAAACATCGGCACTTCGCTCAGTGTCCATGTTTGTTCCACATCCCAGTTTTCGCGTATTTCAAAACGTTTTGGAAAGTAGTATACCTCTTCGGGCATCACACCTTCTTCATAATTACCTTCATCCCAACGGCCATTTCCGTTACGGTCGTTAATCAGTCGGGCATAAACTGTTCCAGGCTTTAGGTAAAAAAAGTCTACCCTACCTTTAACTACTGGTAATTGTTTGATTATTCCCTCGTCTTTCGACAGTAGCTGTACCAAGGCTGTCGAATCGGCATCAGGAATAATCAGGAAGAGGGCTCCATACTTTTCGATTGGGGGTATAGAAACCTTTACGTCATAGGCTGCATTCACTTTGCCCGATATGCCTGCAATACAGGCTGAGTCTATATTCAGCACATACTCTTGTCCTGGACGCCATTCACTCCGCAACGTATAATCGCGTAACGAAAGGGTATCCTGTTCCAAACGATATGCAGCCTCTACATAGATGGAGTCTACTTTCAGAAACAGATGGATGCCAGTGGTATCTATTCGTTCAGCCGGCTCGGGCAGTCTGAATTTCAAATTTTGGTCAGGTGCCAACGATGAACTGATTGCATAGTCTATCTTTAAGGGCTCAACGGGTGGGGTTTCTTGCGTAAAATCGCCTTTCCGATGTCGCTTCTCCAGTTCTTTCTGCCACTTCTCCATATCCTCGGCTTTGAACTTCTGACGCTTGGCATACCCAAACTTTGGTATGAGTTCCAATGTATCGACCTGTGTATAGGCTTCGAACGTCGAATCGTTTACGGCTTCATAGCTATACTCCACGCGTAAGGTATCGCAATTTATTAAAGCCGTATCGCGCAACCAATAGGTTATGGTATCGTTTCCGATTGTACGCTCTTCAATCCACGGATTTTTAATCTGGCTGTTTAACAAACGGGCCACTGGTATTTGGGTCGATGGAGCAGTAAAGAATATTTTAAAATATTCGGGTTCACGCTGACTTTTAAGAAACTGACGAATCAAGTTCTTTTCAGTAAAAGCCAGCAAAGTTACGTTGTCGGGCATGAAGTGTGTATAGGCTACCTGCTTAATGGTGTCAATATGCACCGTATCGGCCCAAAGCGTATCCATACGCACATCGGGAAAAGCTTCAGGAATGATGGTATCGCGGTTAAAGGCCAACATCTCGCCACGCGTATACTTAAAATCGTTGTCTATATCTTTGAGTGCATAGATGCGGTACTTTCCCGGCGAAACTCCTTTGATTGAAAAATGTCCGGCTCCGTCAGTACGAGCTACTCGTTCAAATGGCGCTGAAACAAAGGCTGAATCGGCCATATTGCTGTGCAGTCCCACCAAAATACCACTCACCGGTTCCAAATTCTCGGCAGCCAACACAAAGCCCGACACCTCCATACTGTCAATTTGAGCCCCTGTCGAAAAATAATAGGTAAAATTACCCAGCGGGTTGCCCTCGTTACTGTCGACAATGGCATCACTAAAATCAATCGTATAGGTTACATTCTCCTTGAGTGTGTCGAGCAGCTCTACACTGATACGTCGGCCCGAAACTTTTATTTCCGGCATTTCGGTCTGTGGAGGCGATACAATAATTTTTTCCTGCACATCCTCCACCTTGATGAGTTCATCGAACACGATGCTCACCTTTTTGGCTTTTGCATTGCAGGTTCCAATCGGCGGATTCATCTCAACAATGCGTGGAGGGGTTTCGTCGTATGGTCCTCCGTCAGGGCCGCTTCCCGGGTTGGCACATCCAACCACAAGCAAAGCTAATATATATAATAGGAGTGTTTGTAACTTCATAAGTCTATCGGGTTGTCCGTAGTCGTTAAGTCGGTCGGAAAAGTTATGGCTCGTAAATATATATTTATGCCTCACGAACCATTTGGAGCACTTGTTCTATAATTTCGCGGTTATTGCTTAATCGGGGCACTTTGTGCTGTCCGCCCAATTTTCCTTTGCTCTTGAGCCAGTCGTTAAATAAACCTTTTCGAGCCACAACTATTTCCAACTGCTGCAAAGTAATGTCTTTATAGCGTTTGGCTTCATAATCGGAGTTAATACGCTGTAAAGCCTTGTCAAGCACTTCGGCAAAATGGTTTAAATCGGCGGGCAACTTTTCAAACTCTATCACCCATTGATGACGGCATTTGCCCCTATCATCCATAAACACTGGAGCTGCCGTATATTCGTTTACTACGGCTCCGGTTTCGCGGCAAGCTTCGTGCAATCCACGTTCCGCATTATCAACAATGAGTTCTTCGCCAAAAGCATTGATAAAACACTTAGTGCGTCCGCTAATTACAAACTTATAGGGATTAACCGAAGTAAAGCGCAATGTATCGCCTATCTGATAGCGCCACAATCCGCCTGAGGTTGAAATTACCAATGCATAATTTTTGCCTGGCTCTACAGCCCAAAGCGGCAATACTTGCGGGTTTTCTTTACCTACTTCGTCGAGCGGAATAAATTCATAGAACACACCGTAGTCGAGCATCAGCAACATGGCAGGATCGAGCGGGTCATTTTGTAAGCCAAAAAATCCTTCCGAGGCGTTATACGTTTCCATGTAGTGCATACGAGGCGAACGTATCAACCGATGATATTGCTCGCGATAGGGTGTAAATGCCACTCCTCCATGGAAAAATACCTCGAGGTTGGGCCACACTTGCTCCAGACTCTGCTTACCCGAAATTTCTAATACGCGGTTTATAACTGCCATCATCCACGAAGGAACCCCCGAAAGGTTGGTTACATTCTGGCGCATGGCTATTTCGGCTATACGGTCGCGCTTTTCTTCAAAATCTGAAAGCAGGGCTATTTTTTTAGGAGGCACGCGCAACAAATTGACTAGCGGATTGATGTTTTCTATCAAAATTGCACTCAAGTCGCCTACTAGCGAATGTGGCAGGTTATAGTTGGACGCATGACTACCACCCAATATCAATGCTTTTCCGTCGAACAAGCGACTCAACGGATTATTGTGCAAATAAATGGTTACGGCATCGGCACCGCCGGCATAGTGTGTATCGTGCAGCCCGTCTTTACTAACGGGTATGAACTTACTCTTGTCATTGGTTGTTCCCGACGATTTGGCATACCATTTAACCAAGCCTGGCCAAAGCAAATCTTTCTCTCCACGGCGCATACGGTCTATGTAACCCTTGAGTTCCTCGTAGGTACTCACGGGCACTTTAGCAGCAAAATCCTCGTAATTGCGCATCGAGGCATAGCCATATTTACTTCCCCATTCTGTATCGGCTGCACGTTCAAGCAGTTTGTTGAGAACCTGACGCTGTATTTGTTCGGCATGGCTCTCAAAATGTTCGATAGAACGCATACGCCCACTAAAGAACGGACGGATAATTGATGTAATGCTCATAATGAGTGCGAAGATAAGGAAAAGCTATAACAACGGAAAGAAAAGCCGACTTTTTCTTCAGCACTGCTACCTGGGTGCAACCTTGCAAATCATGCCTTTTGATTATACATGAAACAAATAAGCTTCAAACCTTGCTGCTAATCGGAAAGTACATATACTTACACAACACCGGTGCATAAAAAATCATACACCATACTTTAAAAAATTTACATGCCATGTAAATAGCCATACATCAAGCATCAGGTTTGCACAGAAAGAATCCCGATAAACAACCAACGTCATACAACTTCAACACCGGGTACGCAAACAATACAAAAGATACTGCCCCTGCCTTCCAGGCAATTGCTGGACGACAGGGGGCAGTATCTTTTTACACATTGCAAAATTATGCAAATTTATTCAGAGAGTAAACGACCCAAAGCGCGTGCCTGGCTTAAAGCATCGCTACCTGCTCCCTGCTTCCATTCTACAGGGTCGCCAACTACCTGCATTTTCATTTTTTCGTTGTATGCAGCAATAGTTTTTACAGCCTGTCCACTCCAGGTAAATCCGCCAAAGAAACCCAGTTTATGATTACTTACTGAACGTCCACAAAGACGTTTCAGCAAATCTTCAACCACCGGAAAGAGACCACCATTGTATGTCGGACCGCCAATAGCCAACGAGCTATATCGGAAAATGTCGGCAAGCACAAACGAGGGCTGCGATACACTGAGGTTATGCACAATGATTTTACGCAGTCCTGCCTCGGCTGCTCCCTCGGCCACGGCTTCGGCCACACGTTGTGTATTGCCATACATCGAACCATAACATATCACCAAACCCTTTTGGGTTTCGCCAGCCGAGAAACGGCGATAAGTTTCGATGGCACGGGGTATTTCGTTTACCCATACAGGGCCGTGGGTCGAACAAATCATCTGAATATCAATACCAGACAACTTTTTAAGTCCGGCCTGTACTGGCGAACCAAACTTTCCGAGAATGGCTGCGTAGTAGCGTTCCATCTCGGGCCAGTAGTCGGCAGTATCCATTTGAGTATCGATAATATTTCCATTCAATGCACCAAAGCAACCAAAGGCATCGCCCGAGAATAGTATTTTTTCGGTTGAATCGTAGGTCATCATGGTTTCTGGCCAATGAAGCATGGGGGTAAGATAAAAGGCCAGTTTATGGTAGCCCAAGTCGAGCGTATCGCCATCGGCCACCACCAAGTCGTTGGGCTGGCAAGCCCCATAATATCCCTTTATCATCTCCATGGTTTTTTTATTTCCAACCAAACGGATATTCGGATAATACTTGCGTATAAGGCTTAAAGAACCTGAGTGGTCGGGCTCCATGTGATTGACAATCAAATAGTCTATCGGACGATCACCGATAACGGCTTTGATTTTATCGAGAAATTCTGCAAAGAAGGCTACGTCTACAGTATCGACCAATGCTACGCCTTTCTCGTCGTCAATAAGATAAGCGTTGTACGACACTCCCTGGGGCAGGAACCACAATCCTTCAAAGCGATGCTTTACCCGGTCGTTTACGCCTACATAATGTACTTTCCCTTTAATGTTCATAAGTGTTATATCGTTAGGTTTATTGAATATGTTTGAATGAAAAACTGGAGTGTAACCTGCACTGAGCCTTATTGCTCTAAACAAGGCTTGAGGTAACGGGCCGTATAGCCTTTATCGTGTTGCACTATCTGCTCTGGCGTTCCTGCCGCTACGAGTTTTCCACCTTCATGACCACCTTCGGGTCCAAGGTCTATCACGTAGTCGGCACACTTTATTACGTCGAGATTATGCTCAATCACAATAATACTGTGACCACGTGCTATGAGTTCGCTAAAAGCATGGAGCAAACGGCTGATGTCGTGAAAATGCAAACCGGTGGTGGGCTCGTCGAATATAAAGAGCGTAGGTTGCACACGCTCCATGCTAAGGTAATAGGCCAACTTTACGCGTTGGTTTTCACCACCCGAGAGGGTTGAACTCGACTGCCCGAGTTTAATATATCCTAAACCTACATTCTGCAAAGGTTTCAGGCGGTCTACAATTTTAGTCTGCCCGTACTCTTCAAAAAACTCGATGGCCTGATTAACCGTCATGTCGAGCATATCGCAAATGTTCTTTCCTTGAAAGCGCACATCGAGCACCTCGCTCTTGAAACGCTGACCATGACAGGCCTCGCACGTCAACACCAAATCGGCCATGAACTGCATTTCTACTTTTACCGTGCCTTCGCCTTTACACTCCTCGCAACGGCCTCCATCAGCGTTGAACGAAAAATAGGCCGGGGTAAATTCCATTTGCTTGGAGAGGGGCTGGGCAGCCATAAGCTTGCGTATTTCATCGTAGGCCTTGACATAGGTAACCGGATTGGAACGCGACGAACGGCCTATGGGATTTTGATCTACAAACTCTACCGCATTCACAGCATCGATGTCGCCTTCCAACCCTAAAAACTCGCCCGGGCGGTCGGCCGGCTCGTCTTTTGCACGACGCAAAGCGCGATAAAGAATATCGTGTACGAGTGTTGACTTTCCTGAACCGCTTACACCGGTTACTACCGTTAGCACATCGAGCGGAAACTCCACTGTAATACCTTGCAAATTATTGGCTCTGGCCCCCTTTACCACAATGCTTCGGTTCCATGAACGTCGCGACGAAGGGACTTCGATTTTTTCTAATCCACACAGGTAATTCAGCGTGTGCGATATGTAAATATTTTTCTCATCAATAAGAGTAGCTTTTGAGGTATCGTCGGGTCGACCTTCAAACACTACTTTTCCGCCCAATCGGCCTGCCTCCGGACCAATATCAATTAGCCAGTCAGCCTGTCTCATAATCTCCTCATCGTGCTCTACTACAATGACAGTGTTGCCTAAGTCGCGGAGAGATTTAAGCACTCGTATCAGGCGATCGGTGTCGCGCGGATGCAATCCAATGCTTGGCTCGTCAAGTATATAAAGCGAACCTACCAACGACGAACCAAGCGAAGTTGCTAAGTTTATACGCTGGCTTTCGCCACCCGAAAGGCTATTCGACAAGCGGTCGAGGGTTAAGTAATCAAGACCTACCTCCGACAGAAACCGCAAACGGCTGGTTATTTCGGACAGCAGGCGTTTTGCAACCTGAGCATCGTGGTCTGAAAGCTGCAACTCCTCAAAAAAAGGCAACAAAGCCTTTACCGGCATACGCACAAGTTCGGTGATGGAACGTCCACCAACCTTAACATATTCGGCCTCCGGACGCAATCGTGTGCCACGGCATACAGGACATTCCGTTTTGCCCCGGTAACGGGCTAACATTACGCGATACTGTATTTTATACTGGTTGCGAGCGAGCATACGAAAGAATGCGTCGATGCTCACCTGCTCCTCTTCGGGCAGAGATTTCTCTGCATCATCACCATACCAGAGTATGTCTTTTTGTTTGCGGCTCAGTTTGAAATAGGGTTCGAATATCGGAAAATCCTTGTTTGCAACACGGCGGATAAATTCGTCTTTCCAAACTCCCATTTTCTCTCCTCGCCAACACACTACGGCTCCGTCGTATATACTCTTAGACGAGTCGGGAATAACAAGATGTTCATCTATACCCATTACACGGCCAAAGCCTTCGCAGCGTTCGCAGGCGCCAAGCGGAGAGTTAAACGAAAACATATTGTCGTCAGGTTCGCGAAAGGTCATGCCGTCGGCTTCGAAACGGGTACTGAAGGTGTGAAGAATGCGGGCAGGATAAAATCGCAGCAAACACTCGCCATCACCTTCGAAGAGGGCGGTTTCGATAGAGTCGGCCATACGGGTTAGTGTATCCTTGGCCCGGCTGACAGAAAGACGGTCAATGAGTAAATAAGGTGTATCAACCGGTGCTTCGGCACGTGACAAATAATCTTCAATACGCACCATCTCACCGTCTACATCCAAACGCGAAAGTCCTTGCTGCAGGTTTATTTCTAACTGCTCGGTAAGGCTACGCTGCTGACGCACACGTAAGGGGGCCAGAATAGTGAAACGGGTTCCTTCGGAGTACGACAGGGCACAATCTATGACGTCTTGCACCGTGTGACGCTTAACTTCCATACCGCTGATGGGCGAAAAGGTATGTCCTACGCGCGCAAAGAGCAAACGGAGGTACTCGTAGATTTCGGTACTCGTACCTACCGTAGAGCGCGGGTTACGGCTTGTTACTTTCTGTTCGATGGCAATGGCCGGAGGCAAGCCTTTGATATAATCACACTCGGGCTTATGCATGCGCCCAAGGAACTGGCGCGCATAGGCCGAAAGGCTTTCTACATAGCGGCGCTGACCCTCGGCATACAGGGTGTCGAATGCCAACGACGACTTGCCCGATCCTGAAAGACCGGTGACGACTATGAGTTTTTCGCGCGGAATTTCTAAATCTATATGCTTCAGGTTGTTTACCCTGGCTCCTTTCAGACGTATCGATTCGTTCATTTTACTACTCTTAAAGAGAGACAAAGATACGCCAATCTAAAGAGAGGAAAAAGGAAAACACGCTTTTTTAGTCATGCATTTATCATGCAGCATGTCTACGCTATAAAAAGAGGGCTGCACAAGCGCTTATGATAGCGCAACAACACTCTTTTTTTACAACCATTACAAACTACGTATTGCCATAGAACAATGTATGCATGCAGCAAGCACTGAAACCTTTTACGTTGGGCGCTATAAAAGTTTTGCAGTGCTTGCTTTTCCACAACGATTATCAAATCCCTTTATTAATCTTATATTTTTTCTTTTTAATTGTTTCTTAATAAAAATGTTACCCATGATATATAAGATTGCCTGTGGAAAGTGTGGATACTTTAATGGGCTAAAATTTGTTCATTTCGTTATCAACGTTTGAGTGCGGTTTACTCACATTTTTTTCCACATAGCTTCTATTTTTAAAACTCTTGTATTTAGAAGGTTTCTCGCTAAATCTATGTTTTTTTATCCACACCCTGTGGATAACTACATCGGGTATAAAAAAGTTGTTTTTACATTCCCGTTTTTTGTGGAGTAAGATAAGGAAAAACCGTGTATAAGCTTGTTTACTTGTGGATAGCATTCTGTCGGTTTCAAACAGCATTGTCTGATAGTTATTCTCAGTTATTTCAACAGCTTTTACACTTGTTATAAACATGTTTTTCCACAATAAATTCGTATCTTCGCCGTTGATTTTTGTATACCTTAGGGGTGTATGATTGTACACGGAATGCGGCAATACGAAGTTGCTTTAAATAAAACTCCATCCCTTATTTCAGATAAAGGTATGGCCGGAGTTTTACTAAGAACAAAGGAAGGGGAATAAAAGTTGTGTAAAGCGTAAAATCAGGTTGGCTGTACCGCATAAATAGGTGGGATGCTAAAAGATTTACATGCCGTGTATAAAGTTCTGCACCCTTTAATTAAAAGCGAAAAATATAGCAAGCAATATGCGTAAGTTAACTATTGAAGATTTAAACCGCATCGACATTGAAACGTTTCGGCGTTCCGAAAAACTGCCCCTGGTTATGGTGCTCGATAATATCCGTTCCTTGCACAATGTGGGCAGTGTGTTGCGTACGGCCGATGCCTTCCGGTTAGAGGGGGTCTATATGTGTGGCTTGACGGCTACCCCTCCGTCGGCCGAAATTCACAAGACGGCTCTGGGAGCCGAGGACTCGGTGGCCTGGAAATATTTTGCTGATACACTCGATGCGGTCGACGAATTGCAGCAAGCCGGTTACGTGGTGCTGGCTGTCGAACAGGTGGACGGAAGTCTGAAGTTGGGCGACTTCCGATTCGATACCTCCAAGCGTTATGCCCTGGTGATGGGCAACGAAGTGAAAGGTGTGCAGCAGGCAGTGGTTGACCGCTGTAACCAGGCACTCGAAATCCCACAGTTCGGCACCAAGCACTCCATGAATGTGAGTGTAACAGCAGGTATAGTAATGTGGGAAGCTATGCGTCAATTTGTCAAAATTTAATCACACCATTATGAAATATAAAGTTATCGCACTCGACCTTGACGGAACACTTACAAACCATCAAAAAGAAGTAACGCCCCGTACCCTTCGGACCTTGCTACAGTGTATAGCCGAAGGTGTTATTGTAGTGTTGGCATCGGGACGTCCAACCTTTGGTATGGAGCCGGTTGCCGACTGCTTGAAACTCGATAAACTTGGAGGCTATTTACTCTCGTACAATGGGGCCAAAATCGTTGACTGGAAAACCCGCCATGAACTCTATGCCAAGTATCTGCCCGATGGAGTCATTCCTCAAATTTACGACTATGCACAAGCCCACGGCTATGCCTTGCTGGGGTACGACGGCAATGTCATCGTAACCGAGAAACCCGATGACGAATATGTGCTCGAGGAGGCCCGCATCAACAAAATGAAGATTCGGGGCGTGAAGTATTTGCCCGATTGCCTGGAGGCTAATCCCGTAAAACTCCTCCTGACCGGCGACCCCGAAAAGATGAAATTGGCCGAAGTAGAACTGGCTGAACAATTGTCGGGTCGCATGGACGTGTTCCGTTCGGCGCCCTTCTTTGTGGAACTTGTGCCGAAGGGAATCGATAAGGCGCTTTCGTTGCAACGGCTGCTTGCTCACCTGCAGCTCACTCCCTCCGATATTATTGCCTTTGGCGATGGATACAACGACCTGACCATGCTGCGAATGGCCGGTATGGGAGTGGCTATGGGTAACGCTGTACCCGAGGTTCGGGCCGAGGCCGATTATATCACCCTCTCGAACGAAGAGGATGGTATAGCCGAAGCGCTCACAGCATTGATGTAAACTTTTAATTGTCCGTTTCACTCTATCTGCAGCATTATGTATTTATATAAACTATCACAAAAGTTGTCTTAAATTCACTTATTTTATTAATATAACACCAGATAAGAGGTACTATGAAAAGAACAGGTTTAATAGCTGTGGCTATGGTTTTGGCCAGTGGTAACAGTATGGTTTCAGCAACAGCAACAGCATTGGCAGATGCTTTGATAGTAATGCAAAAACAAAGCGTAGTAAATAATACATCTATGCCTTTTATTACGCCTCAGGGTATAGGCCCTATTCTGTTGGGTATGAGCAGAAGCGCTATTCCGGCTAAGGTTGATGGCCTTTACGACAGTTATACCTTTGAACAGGATGAGATGGGTGATATGGGCGATTGCTATCAGTTTAAGTTGCGCAACCAACTGGTAGCCGAAGCTTTTTTGGATGCAGACAACAACATTTATTCAATCAATGTATATGCAATAGGTGCGCAAACTGAAGATTGTAAATACGAGGTTGGTATGAGTTTTTCAGAAGCAGTTGCAAAAGATAAGTTTAAGGTTATAGTATCTGAGGGTCCACTCATTATCAGTGCCCCAGGCTGTGCTTACGGACTTATGTTGAGTGACTATACAGTTGAACTTACTCCAGTAACAGCTCAAAAACTGGATAAATTGTATGAAACTCGTGGTGAGTTGCCCTTATCGCCAGCTATGGTTCAGCCTTCGGCTTTGCTCAAAGCCATTTCTATCACTTTAACTGAATAGTTTGTATGCTGTTTATCCTCCATCGCCGTTTATGTCTTATAGTTTGTGCAGGTAATGTGGGACAGCTACTTTTATAAATCCGTTGAGGGCGGGCGCATATCATTTAATGCGCCCGCCCTCAACGGATTTATCGGCAGTTGTTAATTGTTTCCTTTGCGTTTGAGTTTCTTTAAAATAGGCCATACCACCGGAATGGTCATGACCAGCGATAAGGTGCCTATTCCGTAGCGCGGCAGGCGGTCGGGGATGTAAGCTGCAAGCAGTCCTGTAATGAGCAGAACGAACAGGAAAATGCAGCGCAGCATGGTGCTTTGGTTCATGCGGAAGCCATAATAATGGCGGTATACCATGTGAACAAAGAAGAGGTCGAACAGATTGGCCACCGTCAGACCGATGCCTGCGCCCACCAGGCCTAAATGAATGTAGCCCGCAATGACTGAAAGACAGAATACCACATCGTACGTCAGCTCCATTAGCATGTAACGGAACGAGTCGCCCCGCGCCAGTGCCAGATAGGCTATCGGTGTGTAAATAGCCTTGAAGTACATAAAGGGAGCAGCACAGATAACCATGGGAATGATGTTCAGAAAGTCGTTAGTATAGAGAATACGGATGATGAGCGGTAATCCCAGGCAAAAAGCGATGAGAAAAGGCGCCATAAGCACAATCAGTGTGTTTATTTGGCGGTTTACAAGTATATTGGTTGGGCGTACATGATTACAGATGGCCGAGAGTCGCGGAAAATAGTCGGCATCCATAGCCACAAATATCATGCGTGCATAGCTGGCGGTAAGTGTGTAACCTGCAGCATAGTAGCCCACAACCGACAGGCCGTCGGTGCTGCGGATGATGGCGGCTCGTATGAGCATTTCGGCTCCGGTTGTCATGACGCCGGCCACCACAAAAGCCGCGCCAAGGCGCAACAGCGGAATGCCCCGGCGCAAGAAGGGGCCGTTAAAGGGCCCTACGCGGTAGGGATAGCGGCGGCAGGTGCCGTATAGGTTGAAAAAGAAGGTGGCAAGGGAGGTCATGAAAAGCACAGGTCCGATGCCTTTCATGTCCCATAGGTAGTAAATAGGCGCGCTGATGGCCAGTGTCGAAATGCCCCCGAGTGTAGAGGCTAATGCCAGCCATTTAAGTTGGCGGGTGGCTTTGAGAATGGCAATTTCGCCGCCCATCAGCGTAGACCAAAGCACAATGGGCGACATGAGCCGGAAGTAATTGGTGTGCGTGTCGTTGTTGGTGGCTAGCAAACTGATGAGTGGTGCGCAGGTAATGCAGACTAACATGCCTAAAAGGCCTGTCATCAATACCCAGGTGCGTATTAGTTTAATTTGTTCGTTAACTGTTTTTTGGGCGTCTGCATCGCCGTTGCTTGCCTGCTCGTAGGTTTCGGAGAGTACCTTGACTGCGCTCGAACCTAAGCCCATGTTAGTGCTGTTGGCCACGAGGTCGAGTGCGCGCAAGTAGAGTTCGGCCATACCCATTCCCAGCGGGCCAATCAGCACGGCCGTTACTTTGTTGCGCAGTACGGCTATGGCTATGTAGAGTGCCTGCACACTGCCGAGCAGGCCGGTCGTCTTGAATAGTTGGCGGTAGTTTACCACGGGTAAAAAGGGTTGGTTTTAAAATAGTTTCGCTCCGGCCGGTGCATGTGTAGCTTAAAGGGTGCCGAGAGTGAGTTTGTAAACGTTGGTATCGCGTTGAATAAAGCCCAGGCTGCGGTAGAGCTGGTTGGCGGCTACGCGTTCGGGACGCGAAGTGAGGTTAATGCTTTGTGCTCCGAGCCGCGAGGCTTCGGCAATGAGGTGTTCGATGAGCTGTCGGCCGTATCCGCGTCCGCGGCAGGCAGCATCGACCACCACATCCTCAATCCACGATTTGTAGCCCGTAGGCAGGCTGTCGACAGCCAGGGTGGCCATGGCGCAGAACTCGTTGGCCTCGTCGTAAAGCAGGTACAGGTGTACGTGCGGGGCATGGAGCAGTTCGTTCAGACGGTCAATTGTCATGCGGGGGGCCTCGTCCCAGAGCTGGGGAAGCAGGTGGTTCATGCTATCCTGCAGTTGCGGTGTGCAGTCGGTGGGTTGCGCTTCGCGTATGTGTCCCTTATTTAGTTGGGCCAGTAGTTCGGCCATGGTGGCATGTAGTGTAGGATGTTCAACATCGGGTGCAATGCGATGTAGGGGCTCGAGTACAAAACGCCTTTCGTGCAGGCGAGGGTGTGGCAGGCAGAGGGTATCGGTTTGTATCACCGTTTCGCCGTAGAGTAGCAGGTCGATGTCGATGGTACGGTCGTGGTAAATTCCTTGTATGCTCTTGCAGGTACGTCCAAGTTCCCTTTCGATTTCCTGAGTGATGCAGAGCACGCGGTCGACAGGCTGATTGGTATCGACCGCCACGGCAGCATTGAGAAAACTGTTGGCCGACTTAAAGCCGACGGGCGCTGTTTCTTGATTTCCGGAGCAGGTAACTACCCGGCCAATTCTTTGGTCAATCAGGCTGATGGCGCGTTCAATGTTCTCGGCGCGGTTACCCAGGTTACTGCCCAGCGCCAGGTAAAGCAGGGGATGCTTTTGGGTTGGTCTGGTGGTGCTGTGGCGATTGGTATGTTCGCAGTTGGGTGAATAAAAAGTCATGATTATTGCATGCTATGCGCAAAGCAACTCCCCCTCGCCTGTCTGGTTGGTTCGGACGAGGGGGAGTTTGTACAGAATGGGGTCAATTAGTCAATAATGAGCATGGCATCGCCAAAGGGGCCGAAGCGGTAATCATGCTTTAAGGCTTCGTTGTAGGCATTCATGGTGTATTCATAACCTCCAAATGCTGCAGTGAGCATAAGGAGTGTAGAATACGGATCGTGGAAGTTTACGAGCATGGCATCGGCAACGTGAAAGTCGTAGGGCGGGAATATAAACTTGTTAGTCCAGCCTTCAAATTCCTTAATGCGGTTGTCGGTGCTGCAGGCGGCTTCGAGTGCGCGCTGTACAGTAGTTCCGATAGCTACGATTTTATGTTCCTGGTCTTTGGCCTGGTTTACGATGCGACAGCATTCCTCATTGACAAACATTTGCTCCGAGTCCATTTTGTGTTTCGTAAGGTCTTCAACATCCGTTGTACGGAAGTTGCCTAATCCGCAGTGCAGGGTAATATAAGCCATGTCAATGCCTTTGATTTCCATACGCTTCAGCATTTCGCGCGAGAAGTGTAAGCCTGCTGTTGGAGCAGTTACCGCTCCTTCGTGACGGGCAAAGATGCATTGAAAACGTTCCATGTCTTCGGGTTCGCTCGGGCGGCCAATGCTACGTGGAATGGGCGACTCACCAAGGGCATAGAGCGATTTTTTGAATTCGTCGTGGTCGCCATCGTACAGAAAGCGTAGCGTGCGTCCACGGCTGGTGGTATTGTCAATTACTTCAGCAACTATAGAGTTATCTTCACCAAAGTAGAGTTTGTTGCCAATACGTATTTTGCGGGCAGGATCTACCAGTACGTCCCACAAGCGAAGTTCTTGATTGAGTTCGCGAAGCAAGAAAACTTCGATGCGGGCACCTGTTTTTTCCTTGTTGCCGTACAATCGTGCAGGAAATACCTTTGTGTCGTTGAACACAAAGACATCGTGCTCATCGAAGAAGGTTAAGATATCCTTGAACATCAAGTGCTCGATGTCGCCAGTCGTGCGGTGAAGCACAAGCATGCGGCTTTCATCGCGGTGTGGTGCGGGATACTTGGCAATCTTCTCCTCTTGAAGTTTAAACTTGAATTGTGAGAGTTTCATAGACGTTTATTTTAAGAGTTCGATGGCCTTAGCGGCCTAATGGAGCGTGGAGTGGATAATTGGTTGCGTACAGAGGTATTTTTTTGCCGTTTTCCTTTATTGGTCAGGGCGTTGTTGCTTTGTTTTTGCCCCTACCTTGTTTGATAAGGTGTAGGTGTAGGCAATGGGGTGCCCAATCGGGCTTTTGCCCCTACCCTTTTTATAAGGAAAAGGGGGTGTAGAGGATTTCAGAAGCCGTTTAGAATTTTATACCCTCCCTTCTGCTCTTGTTTTAGTATGGCTCACTATAGTGAGGATGTGTGTCAGTGCGAGGTTGCCTGTTGTTGGGGTAGGTATTCTTGCTCAAAAGCTTCGATAGTAAAGCATTTGTGCTCATCAATGGAGCCAACTCGGGTGCGTCGTAGGGCTGTAAGATGGGCACCACTGTTCAGTGCTTGCCCAATATCGCGTGCTAGCGCTCGAATATAGGTACCTTTAGAGCATACCACGCGGATGGTCATTGTGTGGTTGGCAAGATCGAGGTGTGTAAGTTCTATTTCGTCAATGCGCAGTGGCTTGGCTTTGAGTTCAACCTCCTCGGCTTTTCCTTGTCTTGCCAGGTCGTAGGCGCGTTTACCTTCTATTTTACAGGCAGAGTATACGGGGGGGACCTGCATAATATCGCCTATAAAAGTTTGGAGCACCTTGCGTACATCTTCTTCAGTGATGTGTTCTGTGGGGTAGGTTTGATCAATGGGGTGTTCCAGGTCGAAACTTGGCGTAGTGGCACCTAATTGCAGGGTAGCGTAATATTCCTTTACGCCGGCCTGTAATTGTTCAATACATTTGGTAGCTTTTCCCGTACAAATAATCATGACACCGGTGGCCAGAGGGTCGAGAGTTCCGGCGTGTCCAACTTTTACTTTCTTTACACCCCACATGCGAGTAAGAATCCAGCGTATTTTAGCTACCAGTTGGAATGAAGTCATGCCTAAAGGTTTGTCGAAGGCAAGAATCATAGCAGGCTGAGTAGCCTGGCCATTGTTTTTAGTTTCGCAGAACTCCCGGCTCAGTTGGTGTAGTAGTTTATAGCTTTCGGGGTCAGCATTTTTAGGGTATATATGGGTAATAAGGGGGGCTTGCTGTGCTGTCATAGCGTTGAATTGGCTTTCCTTTTGGATACAAACTCGTTGCTGAATATGGCAGACGGAGCCTACAATAGGTTATCCGACCATTGCCAAGTCGATGCCGCAGTAGCTTAGGATAAGAATGATGCTTCCTACTACGATGCGGTACCATCCGAAGGCTACAAAGCCGTAGCGCGTTACAAAATTGATAAAGAATTTAATGGCTGCAATGGCTACAAAGTACGATACAACCGAACCCAATATAAGGATTGTCAAGTTGTTGCCTTGTGTCAGGATATTTCCTGAGCCATGGCTGATAAGTTTGTAGGTCTCAAGGCAGGTTGCGCCAAACATAGTGGGTACAGCCAGAAAAAAGCTGAACTCTGCTGCTGCCTTGCGAGTAAGGCGTTGCGACATACCTCCCACGATGGTTGCCATTGAGCGCGACACACCAGGTATCATGGCAATACACTGTACAAGACCTATCATTAGCGAGCGCTTGTAGGTGAGCGGCGTACTTTCGGAACCCTGGTTAAAAATACGGTCGCAGAAGAGCATAAAAACACCGCCTACAATGAGCATAATGGCTACGAGTGTTACGTTGCCTAAGTTCGATTCTATAAAGTCGTTGAATACCAGGCCAAGTACAACAGCAGGAATTACACCAACAAAGAGGCGCGAGTAGAAGTGCCAAACGGCTTGCCCCCATGTGTGGTAGCCTTTCATGGCACTTTGGGGGTAGAAGAATTTACGCCAGTAGAGTGTTACAACTGAGAGAATGGCGCCAAACTGGATGATAACGGTAAAGGCATTGACAAATTCGTCGTTTACGTTAACATTCAGCAGGCTCTCGGCTATAATCATGTGGCCTGTAGAGGATACCGGCAGGAATTCCGTTAGTCCTTCAACGATTGCAATAATAATAGTTTCAATCCAAGTCATCGTTCTGAGGTGTTTGGGGTTTGCGCATGATACCGTAAATAATAAACAAGTAGCCAAAGAGGCATACCATGGGAGCCACTTTAATGTGGCGGGCATCAAAGATAGCGGGGTTGAAGTTTGTTTCGTTTGAACCGCTGCCCGACATAAGAATCATGCCGATAATTACGATAGCCATGCCGATGGCTAAAAGGATAAAGTTTACGCGGTCAAAGGCAAAAACCCTTTTGTTTGGCTGCTTAGTGGAACTTGTAGTCTGAGGCTGCGGACTACTGTCTTTCCAAGCGGTTTTTTGCAGAGATGTAGCCATATATTATTATGTGGTTTAATGTTTTTGAAGTAATTTACCGTGCAGATACGATTTTAGCGCAAGTATACCTGTCCGGTGTTCATATGTAAGTGGTGGTTGATGGATATAAAGGCGCACCAAATGGTAAAGAGAATGCCGGCTGTAAATATGGTGCCGAGTGTGGCAATCCATACCAAGGGAGTTATGAGCTGGTTAAAATATGAGTCGCCTGCTTCGACCATGAATTGAAGGTAATAAAGCAAACTTCCTAAAATGGCACCAGCCATCAGGGCTGAGGTTAAGCCTATATAAAAGGCTTGGGCTATAAACGGTCGGCGTATAAATCCCCAACTGGCTCCTACCAGTTTCATAGTGTGTATGCTGTAGCGTTTAGAATAAACGTTCATGCGGATGCTGTTGTTGATGAGCGAGAACGAAATGATGCTAAGCAGTACAGCAACTACCAGCAGTATTAGTCCTACGGTAGGAATGATGCGGTCTAAATTGGCCATCAAATCTTTCGGGTAGCTCACATCGGTTACACCCGGCAGGGCTTTCATGCTCTTTTCGTAGTGTGCAAGGCTGTCGAGGTTAGCATATTCTGCTTTAAGATAAACCTCAAACTCTGCGGGTATTGGGCTGAAGCCTATAAAGTCGACCATGTCGCTTTGCAGTGCCTCGTTCATTTCGCGGGTGCCTTGCTCTTTCGATATATAGTCAACCTTGCGGGTATAAGGTGCCTGGCGCAGACGGGCTTGTGTAGCTTGAAGTTCGCTTTGGCTGATACTGTCGTTAAGCGAGATGCATACCGTGAGTCCTTCGCGAATTTGCCGGCTGTAGTTGGTTCCGATACTTACGAAAAGCACCACGATACCCAGTAAAAGCAGTACAAGGGTTGTACTGATGCCGGTGGTCAGTGTGCCGAACTGACCTATTTTGCGTTTCTTCTTTTGTTGCTTTGCCATAATTGTTGAAGATAGAATAGCCCCTATTGAGGGTAAATTCGTACAAAAGTACAATAAAAAGGGGCTATGTACCAAGCAAAAAGCCAATTTTAACGCTCATTCAGCCCGTATAGGGGCAGCTTGTCTATCCTTTGGAGCTAACTTTTGAAAACTTAGAGCTTTAAGTTTGTTCCTTTAGCTAACTTGCCTTAACTTTGCCCCCACAATACAAACGAACTATTCTTTTAATTATGAATTGGTTTGCAGAAACACTGACAACCCCTTCGGCTGTGCAGGCTGTGATTGTTATATGCCTGATTTGCGCGTTGGGGCTTGCCTTCAGCAATATCCGTTTCCGTGGCGTCAGTTTGGGCGTTACTTATGTCTTTTTTATAGGTATTTTGGCTGGAGCTTTAGGTTTAACCGTTGATAGCCAAATGCTGAATTATGCCGAGAGTTTTGGCTTGATTCTTTTTGTCTATACGTTGGGTTTGCAAGTTGGTCCGGGCTTTATGAGTGCGGTACGGCAAGGTGGAACCCAACTTAACTTGTTGGCTATAGGTGTGGTGCTGATTGGCACACTCATGGCTTTGATTGTAGGATGGACTGGGCTTTTGCCGCTTCAGGACATGATGGGAGTGTTGTGTGGTGCCACAACTAACACGCCCGCTTTGGGCGCTGCGCAGCAAACGCTTAAGCAATTAGGACAGCCTTCAACCGGGGCTGCGTTGAGTTGTGCGGTTACCTATCCATTGGGTATGGTAGGCGTTATCCTTGGATTGATTATGGTAAAAGGATGGCTTACGCGTCATTCCAAAGCTACAGAGCCCGAAAGTGGAAATGAGCCGTTTATAGCCTCGTTCAGAGTGTGCAATCCTGCGATATTTGGACTTACACTGGGCGAAATCAGCGGCATGGACGAGAGTCGCTTTGTCGTGTCGAGACTTTGGCGCGACGGCAAGGTTATTTTGCCAAATGCTACAACCAAACTGCAGGAGGATGACCGCATTTTGGTTGTTACAACCAGCAAGCAGCTTTCGCATCTGACCATTTACTTTGGTCGCCGCGACGAGAAAAACTGGAATACCAAGGATATGGACTGGAATTCGCTCGACACGAATCTGGTTTCGCAGCGTATTCTTATTACACGTCCCGAAATCAACGGTCGTCACCTCGGTTCCTTACAGCTGCGCAACCGTTACGGGGTTAATATCAGCCGGGTGCAGCGCACAGGCATCCAGTTGATTGCTACCCCCGACCTTATATTGCGCATGGGCGACCGTGTGACTGTTGTGGGTGAGGAACAGAGCATTCGCAAGGTGGCAGCCGAGTTAGGAAATGTGGTTAAGCGCCTCGACGAACCTAATATGGTGACCATTTTTATAGGTATTGTGCTGGGATTGCTGTTGGGATGTATTCCTATTTTTATTCCCGGCATGTCGTACCCTGTAAAACTTGGTTTGGCTGGCGGACCTATTGTTATGGGGATACTCATAGGTGCCTTCGGTCCACGTTTTCACATGGTGGCCTATACCACTACGAGTGCCAACCTCATGCTCCGTTCGTTAGGATTGGCCATGTATCTGGCTTGTTTAGGGCTTGATGCGGGCAAGGACTTTGTTGCTACCGTTATGCAGCCCGCTGCTCTGTGGTGGATTGCCATTGGTTTTGCCTTTACCTTGGTTCCGGTGGTGGTTATGAGCGTTGTGAGTGTAAGGCTCACCAACAAAACATTTGCAACTACGGCTGGTATGCTTTGCGGAGCCATGGCTAACCCCATAGCCTTGGATTATGTAAACGACACGACCCCCGGCGACAAGGCTTCAGTAGCCTATGCAACGGTCTATCCTCTGTGTATGTTTTTGCGTGTTATTATTGCCCAGCTCATCGTGATGTTATGGATGTAGCTTTTGATGGGAGTATTTTTTTAGATAGGTACTGTACCCGCGGTTTCGTAAATATCGGAACCGCGGGTACAGTTTGTCTGGTATAACACATCGTGTTTAGTACAGGAGGTCGGGGGGATGATGTTTGTTTAGCGGTTATCCCTATTCTTTTTGATAGCCGAAAAACAGCGGGACGGTCTTGTGATAGCTTTAAAACGTGTTTACTTTAATAAGCGGACTTCTATGCAATTTTAAATTGCAGACTGTTTGCTTTTCAACGTTAGGCTGCTGTATGAGGGGGTGCGCGTTTATGAAAAGCAGAAGGAGGTGTAGAAATTTTTAATCTCCCATTAAAAGTTTCTACACCCCGGTAACATATCCGTGCTACAGCTCTTGCTGCAAGTAGAAGTATTGCCTGAATTCAGGTGTACACATGATAGGAAGATGCCGTAGTCGTCTGCAATGCGACAAATAGGTTTATACATTTGTATACCGGCCTTCAAGACTAAAGCACATCTGTTTTATTTTTATATCCGAAATACTTTGTCATAGCAGTCAAACTGTCGTTTTTTTATAATTGTTTTTGTTTGCAGATTATCTGTGTAGCAAGCAAAAGCCGCTGGCTTACAGCTAAGTGCAGCCAGCGGCTTTATATAAAGGCAGAGCGGAACAAAAGGTTCCTGCAGTTTTGTTTAGAAAATAGTGGATAGCAATTTATTTAAACACAACACCAAAGGGGTGAATGCCTACGGAGTAACGTGTAACAAGTGTACCATCGGGCTTGTATTCATATACAAAGCCACTCTTGTCGTAGTCGTTTACACCTTTGTCCGACGATATGAACACGTGGCCGTTATTAGGATTGATGTTCAAGGCATTGGGCATGGCTGGAGCTTCGCCGGCTGCAAAACTAAAGGTTGAACTTTGGTTGTTACGAGTGTCAAAGCGCTTCATGTTCACTTGGGAAGTATTGTTCACATAGTCGGCTTGCGGGTTAATGGCATAGAGCGTGTCGTTGTGCATAGCCAGCAAGGTGCCTTCGCAGTAGTCTGACACTTGTCCGTCGGTACTGATTTTTTGAACTTTTGGCAACACATCCTTGTAGTTACCGCGGCAAACCACAAAAAGGTCGCCCAGTTTGTTGTTTACTATCTGTCCGGGATTGAGTCCTACGGTATAGTCGGTAGTTTTTGTAAAGGTATGCGTGTCGATTACTACTACTTTTTTGCCATTTTCATAGTTGTTAGAGAAGTTATAGCCATCGCTGATGGTGGCATACACCTTTCCGTTGTGTGCAGCCAGTCCGGCAGGATTCGGGCCCACTTGCAGGCGGTTTTCGTCGGGTTGCAGGCTGAGTGTGTCGAGGCGAGTAACGTAGCCGTTATTGCTGGCAATGTACACATGTTTGCCTTCGCCGCATACGGCTTCGGGTGCCTCGCTTTGTATTTGGCTTACAATTTTGAGTGTGTTGGCATCAAGAACCCAAAGTACGTTCGATCCAAAAACCGGTACGTAGATTTTAGCTCCGTAGCGCACAGCGGTTTGAGGCGTGTCGCCCAGTGATTGTTGGTTTACAGCATAAAACGCGTCGGTAGCAACGGTGTGGTTGTTCATATCTATTAGGTCGATGCTTCCCGATACTCCACCATATTGGTTACCTTGTATGAGCACATAGGCCGATGTGGATGAAGGGGATGCTGGCGGAGTTTGCGGGGTGATGGGGTCATCATCGGAGCAGGCCGTTATACCTGCACTAAGCAGCAGGAGTAGAGCTGATGGAAGAAAATGTTTAAACATAAAATTTGAATATATAAATAGATGATTATCAAAAGGAGAATGCACACGAAATGCGGTAGGCTCTGCCTGGCATGGGGTAGCGTCTGACAATTTCGTAGTGGTGGTTAAAGGCATTGATAAGGTCGGCTCGGCCTTCGATTCTCAGATTCTTTAAACAAAAGGTGTGGTAAAGCCCCAATCCCCATTCTGCATATCCGGGCAATTGGGTTGTTGGCAGGTGTTCGTTGGTGCTCCACCGTTCTGAAGCAAATGTGGCGTGGGCTACGACCGATAGCCAGGGATTCTCCCATGCCAGCGAGGCCGCTCCGTGGTGTAGCGGAGTGTAAGCCAGTTGGTTGCCATAGGTATCGCTGCCGGGAGTGGTGCGGTCTTGGGCGTATTGGTACGAATAGTTGCCACTCAGTATCAGCAAATGGCTGGTGTGTGGTTTCCACCGGCTTTCAATCACGAGGTCAATACCAGTGCTGCGCACGTCGCCCATATTGACAGTGCGCCATATAAACAAGTTGTAGGGCACACTCACAATACGGTTTGACACCTTGTTATAATAGGCATCGGCCGTAATGGCCAGCATGGGCCACCAATGAGCCGGAGCTGCTTGTAGGGTGCTGCCTAAATTGAATTGCCGTGTATGTTCGGGTTGCAGGTTAGTTTCGCCTAAGTGATAAAAGTATGCTTCGGTAAAGGTTGGCATACGGAATCCTGTTTTAACGCCAGCCCGCACATAAAGGTTTACGGGGCTCTGCACAATTTTGTACGAAGCTGCAGCCGAGGCTGTGGCCCGCGTAGCATTTCGGGCTGCAGCCTGTTTGTCGCGTTGGTTGCGATACAGTTGAAGCAGACCGCGTGCAGTGAGGTTAAACTGCGGTGTGCGCCATTGTACCGACAAACTTTGAAGCCACGAATGTCTGCTTACATCATTGTCGGTTTTAAGATTGCTCTGCATGGTGGCAAAGGCATAGTCGGTAGCATAGGCTGCCCGGAGCATTGGCAACAGGCGGTAGGCAACGCCGGCAGTGGCATAAAGTTCGCCTTGACGGTAACTGTGGCGGAGTGCTCCGTTGGGGTACTGGTTTTTGATGTCGACGTAATAGCTCTTTTGCCAGTTATATTTGCCGGCTGCAAACATTTCCCACCGCCCAAAGTGTTGAGTCCATCGCAGTTGGCCAAAGGCATTTTGCTCGGTTAGGCGTTCGTTGTTTTCGTTTACGTAGAGCACAACCTGGCCTGGAAGCCGGCGGTGATTGTGCTGGAAAAACAATTTGCCTTCAACCTTTCCTTCGGGTAGCAAGTGGCATACATTGGCTTCGCCTCCTGCAGCCTGCATGCGGCTGTTGGTGCGGTGCAGGCGGGTGGTGGCAACTCCATTCTCAACTACAAAGGGGTAGTTGTTGTGTGCAAAAAACCAATTGGCGTTGGCCGATACGAAGGTGCGTTTAGCTACACGGGTATTGGTGTTGAGCAAAACATTCCAGGTTCCAAACGAGGCCTGCTTGAGCAGCGCCTTGCCGTGAAAGCCCTTTTGCAGCGTATCAGTGTGCTGTGTCTGCAGGTTGAGGAGTGCTGCAGCCAAGTTACGCACCGGGCAGAGCAGTTGTCCGGCATCGAGCGTTTGCAGTTCTATACTGTTTAGTTGGTCGATATTGAAGCGTTGCAAGTCTATTTGTCCTTGTCGGCTGTCGTTAATGCACAACCCGTCGTAGGCAACAGCCGTATGTGTAGCTCCCAATCCGCGTACACTCACGGTTTTCAAGCCTCCAGCACCACCATAATCACGCAGGTTTACTCCAGCCAGGCGGCGTAAGGCATCGCCCGTGTCGGTAATGCCCCTGCGGCGAAAGTCGTTTTGAGCAATTCGCTGTAGCGGAGTAGCGGAACTTATGCCCTGGAGTGTGCGGGTAGCGGTTACCTCGGCAGTACCGAGCGAGTCGGTAGTCTCGGAACTGATTTGTGCTAAGGCAGCCGGCCAGCCCAATGTTATACAACACCAGGCAGTAAGCAAGCATTTGTTCATGAATTGAGTAAAAAAACAAGTTGAACCTCGTAGCTCTTCCTCGAGAGCTGAGGTAGAGTGATTTGAACTCTATGCAAACGGCAGGTATTCTGGCTTATTCCCACGCAATCCGCCTTCCCGCCCGAAATTCTATTTTCAGGCAGTGGCCAAGATGGATTGGTGATAATGGAATTTACAGCAGCGGGACTGCACGGGATTTACACCCGTTTCCCTTATCCGTAGCGGTTGCAAAGATAGCACTTGAAGTTCGAAGCAAAAAACGAAATACTGTTTTTTGGCTCTCTCTCTTACTTGCTTGCTTGAGTGTTCCTTACTTAGAACTTAGTATGTAGAGTTGAGCAAGCAGAATCTGCCGGTAAAAGCTTGCTGACATCAATCAACGAGTATTTAAAGGCCTTTTGGCGAAACGAAATCCTTCATTTTCCGTTATTTTCGCCTCTTTGGTGCATTTTTATGAATAAGTTTAATAATATTCATCAATAAGAGTAACGTTTGCTTCGTCAACTTACATATTTATGTCGTTATTTAGTGTATATAAGTAAGGCTGTCTGCATATAGGGCATGAAGCATCGTGTCGGGAAATGAGGCAATAAAATATTTAGAATGACGTTATCATCGCACGTATGCAGTCATTTGTAACCGATAATCCCTTTGATAATTTCATAGCCTAATTATTCATATTGAGACGTGCCTGAGTGTGATGCTCTTACGCCGGGTAGGGATATTCGACAGGGAATGTGAATTGCATATTGTGCATAAAAAATTGTAAATATACGTTTTGGTGTCCGCTTCTTCTGACATTTTGCTTTGTAAAGAGCCAATTTTCTTTGCATAACCCACTAAAAATTATATTAAATGTTTTGATTTCGCGCAAAATGTGTATTTTTGCACAAAATTATAACCCGATCAACCATTAACAAATGAAGAAGTTCATCACTTTAACCCTTTTGCTCCTCGTCACGGCAGTAACAGCCATTCAGGCGCAGGTAAGCTTTAGCGTGCAGTACAAGCGTGTGAACCCGACGACCATTGACATCGTTTTTACGGGTAAGGCCGATCCGGGATGGCACATCTATTCGACCAACATTGGTCCTGGCGGACCAACACCGGCAAGTTTCGGTGTTGACAAAATTAAAGGTGCTAAACTTAAAGGCGGTCTTAAGGCTGGTCCTGGTGCCAAGACTATGCAGGATCCGATTTTCGAAATGCCTGTAACTTTTTATGAAGGAAAAGCTACGTTTACCCAGCGTGTTGAACTTACTGACAAGAATTACGAGCTGGCAGGTTATCTGAAGTATGGTGCTTGCAACGATGAGAACTGCTTGCCTCCTACTTCGGTCGACGCCGTGGTAAAGGGTGCTGATGGTCCTGAACCTACTGCCGAAACCAAGGCTGCCGAGGCAGAAGCCGCTGCTGCAGCCGAGAAGGCCGCTGCCGAAAAAGCAGCTGCCGACAGTGCAGCTGCAGCTGCCAATGCCGGAAGCGAAGAGGCTGCCCTGGCTGTTCAACCCGTTGACAGCGCTGCAGCACAAGCTTTGTGGACTCCAGTTATCGACCAATTGAAAGCTTTTGGACAGGGCGAAAATGACATTGCCGGCAAAGCTTGGTATTATATTTTCTTCCTAGGATTTATTGGAGGTTTGGTAGCTTTGGTTACTCCTTGTGTATGGCCGATTATCCCGATGACCGTGAGCTTCTTCCTGAAGCGTTCGGGCGACCGTAAGAAAGGTATTCGCGATGCTATTACTTATGGTGTTTCGATTGTCATTATCTATGTTTCGTTAGGTCTGATTATCACTTCAATCTTTGGCGCAAGTGCCTTGAACGACCTTTCGACCAATGCTATATTCAATATTCTCTTCTTCCTGATGCTCGTAGTATTTGCTGCCAGCTTCTTTGGAGGTTTTGAAATAACCCTACCCTCTTCATGGGGTGCAGCTGTTGACAGCAAGGCCGAGAAGACCACTGGTTTGTTGAGCATCTTCCTCATGGCCTTTACCTTGTCGCTCGTTAGCTTCTCATGTACCGGCCCCATCATCGGTTTCTTGCTTGTTGAGGTGAGTACCAGCAGCGGTTCAGCCTTGGCTCCTACCATCGGTATGTTGGGCTTTGCCGTAGCTTTGGCACTTCCGTTTACGCTCTTTGCCCTCTTCCCCACTTGGCTCAAGAGTGCACCTAAGAGCGGTGGCTGGTTGAACTGTGTGAAAGTAGTGCTCGGTTTCCTTGAGTTGGCTTTCGCTCTGAAGTTCTTCTCGGTAGCCGACCTTGCTTATGGCTGGCATTTGCTCGACCGCGAAACCTTCCTTGCCCTATGGATTGTACTCTTTACTCTTTTGGGTGTATATCTGTTGGGAGCTCTCAAGTTCCCCCACGATGATCCCGATGAGCGCAACACTTCGGTACCCCGCTTCTTCCTGGCATTGGTATCGTTGGCATTTGCAGTATATATGATTCCTGGTCTTTGGGGTGCTCCTGTCAAGGCAGTCAGCGCATTTGCGCCTCCTGTATCTACGCAAGACTTTAATCTTGACCCTGTAAAGATTGAAGCTAAATTCCGCGATTATGAAGCCGGTATGGCTTATGCACGCCAAACAGGTAAGCCTGTAGTAGTAGACTTTACGGGTCATGGTTGCGTAAACTGCCGTAAGATGGAGCTTGCCGTATGGCACGATGCCAAGGTGCGCGACCTCTTGATGAAGGATTATGTACTCATTTCGCTCTATGTTGACGAAAAGGCTAGTTTGCCCGAACCAATCAAGGTAGAGGAGAATGGACAGACTACTACCCTCCGTACAGTGGGCGATAAGTGGAGCTACTTGCAGCGCTCTAAGTTTGGCGCTAATGCGCAGCCCTTCTACGTGCTCCTCGATAACGATGGAAAGCCGCTCAATAAGTCGTACTCGTACGATGAGGATGTTGAAAAGTTCGTTGACTTCCTGAAAACAGGTCTTGAGAACTATAACAAGTAATAGCTTCTTATTTCAACTGCTTTCAGCGGTTATATAAATCCAAACGTGCGATTGTTGTGTGCATATACACATTCCTGTGATATGCTTTGCTGCACGTTTAAACAATAGCCAAGTTTCTTGTTCCCTTTTAGTGGAGTGAGAAACTTGGCTGTTTTATTTGATGGAACTACCTTCGGACTTAGTAGGAGGGTAGTTTCCTAAAGTGTGTTCTAAGGGTTATTCAAGAATAATGTTTTGACTATGCTTTGAACTTTGTAGCCATTGTAAGGCTTTGGCAATTTTAAAACAACGCACGCCATGGTACATTGTGATGAGCGCATGGGGTTTACCAATGCTCGCCCCCTGGCATTTAGGCATTGCTTCTTGGTCTTTAACCATCGGCAAACCCATAACACAAAGAAACCGCCTTGTAAGAAAATCCTTAAGTCCTCGCACAATATGCAGCAAGGATAAAAGGAAAATCTTACAAGGCGGTTTCTTTTACATCAATCCAGCCAGTGTTGATATACAACCTTTTTATGGATTACTCTTTGCTGTTAGGTCAAAAGATTGATGCAGGGTACAGAAAGAGTTCAATAGCCAGGATTTTATTCGTATTCTTTAGCTTCGCGTTCACCGCGCAGACTTGCCAATGCATTGAGCGCGAGTGCTTTCATTTCGTCTTCGCCAGGGAAGATATGAACAGGTGCAATAAATTCAACACGTTCGCGGATACGGCTGGTTACGTAGTCAGAATAAGCAATACCACCAGTAAGCAGGATTGCATCTACATTTCCTTTAAGCACAGCACCTTCCGATGCAATGTTTTTAGCTGTGTGGTAAATCATTGCATCGATTACCAATTTGCACTGCTCATCTCCGTCTTCTACCTTCTTTATGATGGCTGGAATATCTGTAGTTCCCAAATGTGCCACAAGGCCAGCCTTTCCGGCAATGCGACGTTTGAGTTGCTCTTCAGTGTATTTTCCGCTGAAGCAAAGGTGAATGAGGTCGGCAGCGGGAAGTGAACCGGCTCTTTCTGGCGAGAAAGGTCCTTCGCCGTCGAGTGCATTGTTGGCATCAACTGCGCGTCCCTTTTCGTGTGCAGCAATCGAGATACCTCCTCCGAGATGACAAATAATGAGATTCAAGTCTTCGTATTGTTTACCAATACTTTTAGCGTAGCGTCGGGCAATGGCGCGTTGGTTGAGCGCATGCCAAATGCAGACGCGCGGCATGAGCGGTGAACCGCTTACGCGTGCTTCCGGTAGAAGTTCGTCAACAACACCGGGGTCGGCAATATAAGCGTCGCAGCTTTGCTCTTGCATGGCAGCCAGTTCGTAGGCGATAATACAACCCAGGTTGCAGGCATGTTTTCGCATGGCGTTGTATGTGTCGTAGCACATTTTTTGATTAACGCGGTACACGCCGCCAGGGATGGGCTTGGCCAGTCCGCCGCGGCCGATGACTGCGTCAAAACGAAAGTCGATATCGTTTTCGCAGAGCCAGTCAAGAACCAATTGTTTGCGGAAGGCTTGTTGGTCAACCACCTGTTCGTACTGTTTAAGTTCTTCGGGCGTGTGCCGGATGGTACTTACTTTAAGTGGTTGGTCGTCTATATATACTGCTACCTTGGTCGAGGTAGATCCCGGGTTAATTACCAGGATGCGGAAACCCGTTTTGGGAGTTTCGCAGTTAGTTGCTGCTGTATTAGGCATAGCTGTTGTAGGTATAAAGCTTAGGCAATGGTTTTAAAGGTTTTCAATTAGCAAATCATGGTAGCGAATGCCAGACTGTGGAACTTGGCCTCGAGGTCGTCACCGCGCGAGGGGAGTACCACAGGAGCCAGTGTGCCTTGCAAGGTACCGGCCATGTGGGCACCGGCAAAGAGTGGCAAACTCTTATACAGCACATTGCCAACTTCAATATCAGGAACAATAACGGCATCGGCATCACCTTCGAGCGAAGATTCGATGCCCTTGAGTTTAAGTCCGATGGGATCGCACGAGGTGCGGAGATCGAGCGGACCATCTACGCGGAGTTTACCCCATTCACCGGCTGCTGCGCGTTCACAAATCTCTTTGTAGCCCATAGTGTGGGGGAACTTTTCGTCAACAGTCTCTGCGCAGTGAATCAATGAGATGCGGGGTTCTTCGATTCCGAAAGCGTGGAGCATTTGAGCCAGATATTTTACCTGTTCAACACGTTGTTCGTGAGTAGGATACGGAATAACAGCAGCATCGGTAAAGAAGAACAATTTGTGATAAGCCGGAATTTGCGCCATGGCGATGTGTGTCAGTACGCGGCCTTTCGGCAGAATGCCCCATTCCTTATTAAGAACAGCGCGGAGCAGGGTTTTGGTGTGCAGCAAGCCTTTCATCAGCACGTCTGCTTTGCCCTCGCGTACCAAAACTACAGCCTTTTGAGCTGCGTCTTCGTGAGATTCGGCTTCAACGAACTTTACAAACTCTCCTTGATATTCGGCCACGCAGGGAAGCTGGCGGATAGCATCACAATCGCCAACAAAGATGGCTTCGGCAAAGCCTTCGTGAACTGCACGCATGGCAGCTCCGGCAGTACTTGCATCGGAGCCACAAACAATAGACAAGCGGAAACGACGACCCAGGCTCTGAAGATGAGCAGTCAGGTCTTTAAAAGATAAAATGGGTTGCATGATATTTTATATGGTTGAAAAGGTTGTTCTATTCTGCAGCAAAAATACAAATACAAAAAGGATTTCCTGCACAAATCGCGCTTTTTTATGCAACAAAAGTGCTTTTTTAGGTTGAGCATGTTGTTTTTAGTGTTGTAAAGCATCCTTTCTTGATAAATTGAGGCCTTAAAGAACAAATTCCGAAAAAAACTAATATATTTGCAAGGTGTTCTGAACGATACGTAGGGGCATTTTTTCTTAACTTTAATATTGCAACGATGGCAGAATCTACTTTGATGCTGGTACTCCTTATTTTTGGGGCCATTATCTTCTTATCTGTTTTTTTTCATTTTGTTCCTTTTTTTCTTTGGCTTTCGGCTAAGGTTTCGGGAGTACATATTTCGTTAATACAACTATTTCTGATGCGTATCCGTAATGTGCCGCCAAGTGTAATAGTGCCGAGTTTGATTGAGGCGCATAAGGCAGGCTTACGCACCATTACCCGCGATAATCTCGAAGCCCACTATATGACGGGTGGTCATGTGCAGCGTGTGGTGCATGCTCTTGTGTCGGCATCAAAGGCCAACATCGACCTTTCGTTCGAAAAGGCTACGGCCATCGACCTGGCGGGGCGCAATGTGTTCGAGGCTGTTCAAACCAGCGTCAACCCCAAGGTTATCGATACGCCTCCGGTAGCTGCCGTGGCCAAAAATGGCATTCAGCTTATAGCAAAGGCTCGTGTAACGGTGCGTGCCAACATTCACCAACTCGTAGGTGGTGCGGGCGAAGACACCATTCTGGCCCGTGTCGGCGAGGGTATAGTATCGAGCATCGGTTCGGCCGAAACTCATGAGCAGGTGCTTGAAAATCCTGATTCGATATCCAAGTTGGTGCTTTCCAAAGGTTTGGACTCAGGTACAGCTTACGAGATTCTATCTATTGATATTGCCGATATTGATGTGGGCAAGAACATTGGAGCAACCCTGCAGATAGATCAGGCCAATGCCGATAAGAATATTGCTCAAGCCAAGGCCGAGGAGCGCAGAGCCATGGCTGTTGCTACTGAGCAGGAAATGAAGGCCAGGGCCCAGGAGGCCCGTGCCGAGGTTATTCAGGCCGAGGCTGAAGTTCCCAAGGCGCTGGCACAAGCTTTGCGCGAAGGAAATATGGGCTTTATGGACTATTACAAGCTCGAAAATCTGAAGGGCGATACGGCTATGCGCGAAACCATTTCGAAAATAAACCCCAGCGATGTACTGGGCAAGCATAATTAAGGTGTAGAAGCTGTTGTTCAAGCAACACTTCCTATACTACACAACCTAAGCAGGCCAGCTCCGGTTTAACTCCGGGAGCTGGTCTTTTATTGAGTATTTAAAAACTTAACTAAGATACAATTCAGCATGAAAGTAATTAACCTTGGCGAGCGCTCTTCGGTCATTAACTCCTATATGGCTCAATTGCGCGACGTCAATGTGCAGGGCAATCGCACCCTCTTCCGCCGGAATCTTGAACGCATAGCACGTGCTATGGCCTACGAGGTGAGCCGGACACTCGACTACAGCGAAAAAGTAATTACCACTCCTTTAGGAACAAAGCCCGTTCCTACCTATGACAACCGCATTGTGGTGGGCACCGTGCTTCGTGCAGGCTTGGCTTTTCACGAGGGTTTTCTCGACACCTTCGATCAGGCCGATTCGGCTTTTGTTGCGGCTTATCGCGAAGAGGGAACGCGCGAGGAACTAAAAATTCACGTAGAATATATTGCTGCTCCCGACCTTAATGGGTCAACCTTCCTGATGGTCGACCCGATGTTGGCCACCGGTGGAAGTTTGGAACTATCATACAAAGCTTTCTTAACCCACGGAACTCCCGCCAAGTTGCACATTTGTTGTGCCATTGCTGCCCAGGAGGGTATTGACCGTCTCTGCAAGGTATTTATCGACGATGATGTTACGCTTTGGGTAGCAGCAATCGACCCTGATTTGAACGAGGATGCCTACATTGTGCCGGGTTTAGGCGATGCAGGTGACCTTTCGTTTGGTCCAAAACTCTGATAAGCGTTTGGGGTAACCATCCAATAATGCTGCGGCCTCCGTATTCAGCAATACGGAGGCCGCAGTTTTGTAGCAGGTGTATGGTGCGCGCTCAATGTTATCCTTTGAGTATGCGCTTGATGTCGTTGAGTTTGTTCAGAGCTTCGAGTGGTGTCAGGTTGTTGACATCCAGGTTGAGCAGTTCGTCGCGAATCTGGCTGAGCACCGGGTCGTCGAGTTGAAAGAAACTCAGTTGCATACCATTGGTTGTGTGGGTATTGCTTTCGGCCTTTGGAACCGATTCTCCGGCTTTGACACCAGATTTTTCAAGGTCGGCAAGTATTTGGTCGGCCCGGCGCACAATGCTTTGAGGCATACCTGCCATGCGTGCTACATGGATGCCGAATGAATGTTCCGACCCGCCCCGTTTGAGTTTGCGCAGAAAAACCACGCGGTTATTTACCTCGTGTACCGACACGTTCCAGTTTTTGATGCGTGGAAAGAGCTTCTCCATTTCGTTCAACTCGTGGTAGTGAGTAGCAAACAAGGTGCGGGCGTGTGCCTTGGGATTTTCGTGAATATACTCTACAATGGCCCAGGCAATTGAGATACCGTCGTAGGTCGAGGTGCCTCGTCCGAGTTCGTCAAAGAGCACGAGTGAGCGTTCGGTCAGGTTGTTCATGATATTGGCTGCCTCGCTCATTTCAACCATAAAGGTACTCTCGCCAACCGAGATGTTGTCGCTGGCTCCCACACGCGTAAATATCTTGTCAACCAGTCCGATGTGTGCCGATTCGGCCGGCACAAACGAGCCCGTTTGCGCCAGTAGGGTAATGAGTGCCATTTGTCGGAGCAGTGCACTCTTACCAGCCATATTCGGGCCGGTAATGATAATGATTTGTTGCCCCTTTGTGTCGAGTTCTACATCGTTGGCCACATATTCCTCGCCCGGGGGCATGAGTGTTTCGATAACCGGGTGCCTTCCCTGGCGGATATTGATGGTTAAACTCTCGTCTACCAGGGGGCGGACATATTTGCGTTCGCGTGCCACCTGGGCCAGGCTCATCAGGCAGTCCAGGCTGCTCAAGGCTTGTGCATCGGTTTGGAGGGGTTTGACGTAGCGTGCCACCTCTTGCACCAGTTCGTTATAAAGTTGTGCTTCGAGTGAGAGGATGCGGTCTTCGGCTCCCAATATTTTGTCTTCGTATTCCTTTAGTTCTTGGGTAATGTAGCGTTCGGCCTGTGCCAGTGTTTGTTTACGTATCCAGTTTTCGGGCACTTTGTCCTTATAGGTATTGCGCACTTCGATATAATATCCAAACACATTGTTGAAGCCTATTTTCAAACTGGGGATACCGGTAGCATCGCTTTCGCGCTGCTGTATGGTGAGCAGGTAGTCTTTTCCCGAAGTTGATATTTTGCGCAGTTCGTCGAGCGTATCGTCTACCCCTTCGGCTATAACTCCTCCTTTTGTCAGGAGTATGGGTGGGTCGGGGCGCAATGCTTTCTTGATGCGGTCGCGCAGAGGGGTGAGCGCATCGAGCTGTTCGCCTAAGCGGGTTAGCGCCTGGCAGCCTGTGTGTGTGCAGGCATACTTTAGCAGGGCTGTGCTTTCGAGCGCCATGCGCAGTTGCTGCAGCTCGCGTGGGTTTACGCGTCCCACAGCCACACGCGAAACAATGCGTTCCATGTCGCCGATTTTGGGAAGTTCCATTTCGCAAAGCTCCCTAAAGTCGGGTTGTTTAAAAAAGTGCTCTACCCCATTCTGGCGCTCTTCAATATCAGTCAGTTTTCGTAGCGGAAATACCAGCCAGCGGTGTAGCATACGCGCTCCCATGGGAGTGAGTGTGCGGTCAATAACCTGCAGCAGCGAGGTTCCGCCTTCGGCCATCGGGCTTACCAGTTCGAGGTTGCGGGTTGTAAAGCGGTCAAGTCTTACATAGCTGTTTTCCTCAATGCGTCGGAGTGAGGTTATGTGGGCGGTCTGGGTGTGTTGTGTCATTTCGAGGTAACACAAAATGGCCCCTGCTGCAATTACTCCATTTTTTAAGTGGTCAACTCCGTACCCCTTGAGGTTGCGCACCTGAAAGTGTTTGGTGAGCCTTTCGTGTGCCGTTTGGGGGGTAAAGGCCCAGTCATCGAGTTCAAAAATAAAAGTTTTGCTGCCGTAAAGCCCTTCGTAGCGTCCGCGCATACCATGCTGCACAAGCACTTCCTTGGGAGTATAGCCGGCCAATAGCTTGTCGATGTAGGCTGCATCGCCTTCGGCCGTCAAAAATTCGCCGGTCGACATGTCGAGCAGTGCCAGCCCGATGGTAGCCGACCCGAAGTGGATGGCAGATAGAAAGTTGTTTTCGCGGGCTGAGAGCACGTTGTCGGTCATGGCAATGCCCGGTGTGACAAGTTCGGTAATGCCTCGCTTAACCAGTTTACGGGTAAGTTTGGGGTCTTCGAGTTGGTCGCAAATAGCCACGCGGTAACCGGCCCGTATCAGTCGGGGCAGGTAGGTGTCGAGCGCATGGTGCGGAAATCCGGCCATCTCAGTAGACGATTGCCCTTTGTTGTTGCGTCGGGTAAGGGTAATGCCCAGCACCTGCGAGGCTGTCACGGCATCGCTGGCATAGGTTTCGTAAAAATCGCCGCAACGGAAAAGCAGAATGGCGTCAGGGTTTTTGGCCTTGAGGTCGTAAAACTGCTTCATCATAGGGGTAAGCTCGGGTTGTGCCATAGTTATTATTGGGAGGTATAGCTACCGGTTGACGTGGGGGTAGCTGTAAATATCGGTGATATAATCAAAAAAGTGTAGCAGAACATGCCAAGCATAGGCCAACTTGCTGCCAAAAACACATTTCCCCTCCGGGCCGCTATAGAGATAGGGAACGAAGGGGATAAACCGGTTGGTACCCTCGTTGGGAATCGAACCCAAATCACCGCTTTAGGAGAGCAGTGTTCTATCCATTGAACTACGGGGGCATTTTGGTGAATGCAAAATTACGAATAAAAAGCCAAAGTAGGCCGGAGGGCACCCCATTTTTTTCTTTTATGGCTTTCGGTGTAGGCATTGCATGGTTTGCTCGTTTTGCATTTGCATGTCTGAATGGAGTGTGGGCTTAGGCGCTTTCGAAGGCCGGGTTTAAAAATCTCTACATGCTTTTTAAAATATTCTACACCCCATTTGCAAAATCTCCGATATTTGAAGCCCGAAAATTTGTTTCGTTCAATAAAAATACCTTCCTTTGCCCATCACCAAAAAACCGAATCTATTTAACCAAATTACAAGGAAAAATGACAACGCTTACGATTCTCATTGTAGCAGTCTTCGTATTGGGCTATTTCTTTATAGCCATTGAGAGCCTTACGAAGATTAACAAGGCAGCCATTGCACTATTGATGTTTGTTGGTTGCTGGACTCTCTTTATGGTCGACCCCGGTCAGTATCTTGCCGGCGCCATTGGCGATAAAATACCCCTGGCCGTAAGTGAGGTTATCGAAAAACATTTGGGCAGTACGGCCACTACGCTATTCTTCCTGATGGGTGCAATGACAATCGTGGAGCTTGTTGACCAAAACGGCGGTTTCGATTTTGTTCGCGACATGATGCGTACCAAAAGCAAGCGCAGTTTGCTTTGGCGCATTGCTTTTATGACGTTTTTACTCTCAGCTATTCTTGACAATCTGACTACGAGTATTGTGATGGTCATGATTTTGCGAAAACTGGTGAGCGACCACAAAGATCGTATTATCTACGCCTCGCTGGTAATCATTTCGGCCAACTCAGGCGGTGCCTTCTCGCCTATTGGCGACGTTACAACCATTATGCTCTGGAATAAGGGACTCATTACAGCTGCAGGTGTGATTAAAGAAATCTTTATACCTTCGCTCATCTCGATGGTAATACCAGCCTATGTGTTATCGCTCTCGCTGAAAGGCGAATTGGTTTGTAATGCCGGCGACGAGTGCTGCTGTACCGAAACCGACTTGAGCGCAGGTCAACGTAAAACGGTTTTCTTCCTGGGTGTGGGTGGACTGATATTTGTACCCGTTTTTAAAAGCATCACGCATCTGCCTCCGTTTGTAGGCATCCTGCTGGTTCTTGGCGTATTGTGGACTGTTACTGAACTCTTTTACCGCCACCTGCCTCACGAAACCAATAACTGCGGACTCCAAAAGCGCGTTACGGCCATGCTTTCGCGCATTGATATGGGTACCATTCTCTTCTTCCTGGGCATCCTAATGGCTGTGGCCTGTTTGGAGGTTATAGGTGTATTGACCATGATGGGTACCGGATTGAACGAAGTCTTCGATGGTAATCACTTCATGGTAACGGGCATTATCGGTGTGCTCTCGAGCATTGTCGATAATGTGCCCCTGGTGGCCGGTTGTATGGGTATGTATCCCATTCAGGAACTGGGTGACTTTGCATGCGACGGTATCTTCTGGCAACTCCTGGCTTACTGTGCCGGTGTGGGCGGTTCGATGCTTATTATTGGTTCGGCAGCCGGAGTAGTAGTCATGGGCTTGGAAAAAATCACCTTTGGCTGGTACATGAAGCACATCACCTGGGTTGCCTTTGTAGGCTACTTCTTAGGTATCTTGGCCTACTACGTGCAGCGAGTAGTGTTAGGATTTTAACTCCCTAAATTAATATAAATTTTAGTCCGAATTAAAAATGTGTTAACATGTTGAGTGTATTCTATCACGGGCATTATAGCTTAGGATGAAGGCATCTCATTAATAATTCTGCTCAATAAAGTTCAGACTAAGATTGGTATAAGTTTATTCTGTCCTCAAACAAGTCTTGATACCATAAATTGTATATTCAAGACTCGTTTGAGGATTTTTTTATTGTCCTGCATCTGTAAGTATTCTTACTGTTCTTTTTTTTGATTTGTAAAAATAAGGATTGTTATTGGAGTAAAATGTAGCAAATGGGGCTTTTTTATAAAACATTCCAGTTTTCGGATTTTATTTTGAAAAAAGAGATGATTTTTTTGCGCTTGAATTTTTAATGCCTATATTTGCGATGTAGATACAATGGGAATGAAGTATTTAGTAATTCCTTTTTATTAGGAATGGACTGAGTTTTTATATGCTATTTTATGGTCTAAATAGATTGTAAACTCAGTTCTGGATTTATATAAATATTAACCCAATAAAAAGGTGATAAAATGGAAGATTTCAAAAATAAAATAATACCGCTCAATAAAAATGAGCAGAATAAACTTACAGGAGGTTTTGTTGTAGTTAGTAACCAAAATGTTCAATTTGGGGCATCTGACGATACAAATTTAAATTGTCATGGCAGTAAATTGCAGCATAGTACTACCACTAATACAAATTGCCATCTGAGTTGTGCTTGTAATAATAAGGATTGTGGCCTGCAAATAAATTATTGTAATGTGCCAAACGGCATACACTGTACGGCACCTCCTTCAAAGTGATTCTTCAATTTTAAAACAAGTGTGGTCATTGTTGATTTTCGATATATGAAGGCACTTGTTTGTATTTTTAATAGAAATAACAATAAATCTATAACAATGAAAAAGCATTTCAATACAATTTCACGGACCTTAAGCATGTTGGCGCTTAGTAGCCTGTTTGTAGGAGCGCAGGCCCAAAGTCTTTCGGGGCGTGTGGTAGCTGTTGAAAGCGGCGAGGGCGTGCCTTATGCCGGTGTAGTTTTGCAGTCGGTAGCCGACAGTGCAAGTATCGGCCGGGTTTTGTGCGACAATCAGGGGAATTTTGAATTTGCCGACTCTTTGCTTACGGGCCTTTCGGAGGGTAGACTCGTTGTAGAGGCTCTGGGTTATGTCCAAGGGGTATTTTCAACGCAAATTCCCCAAAGAGAACAAGTATTGAAGCTTGCCTGTTCAGAGGGTCAGACCCTCGGTACAGCCGAGGTTACGGCCCGGCGCTACCAGGCAGACAAGATGGGTTACACCTATAACTTGAAGGGAGATAAAAAGGTTAAAGGCTTGTCAGCCTTGCAGGCTTTGAATATGGTACCCGGTTTGATGGTCGATTTTCAAGGTAATATTTTGCTTAATGGTGTCAATATCAAAACCATTTATCTGAATGGCCGTCCGCTGAATGGGGTGGAAGAGTTAAACTCAATTCCTGCCGAATATCTGGCAAAGGCGAAGGTAGAATATGTAGACCAGACTCGTTTTGAAAATATGGGAAGTGCGCTCAATCTGACCTTAGATGTGCCGAAGGGGGGATATTTTGGACATGTACAATCTCAAACACGTTTTCGAAAAGAACATTACGATTTTCCAGAAGAAACAGGGCGTGGAATGTTATACTACCAGCGTAATCGCTGGAGTATGTATGTAAATGCCCTCTACTCGGTACGAGGCGGGAATAGCGGTAACTATAACGACTATATATATAACTGAAGTTTCCCACCCCTTCATATCAGCTATTTGAGTAATAGTTCCCTTCG
>CALCVT010000015.1 GCA_937906495.1 uncultured Prevotella sp. | reverse complement strand
TATTGATAATTAAATGCTTAACAATAGAATTTTATTTTTTGTCATCTACTAAAATCTACAACAACAAGAGTAATGAAACAACATAACAGGTTTGTATATATTTTACATTCATTAGAAGTAATATATACTTAAGCCATCAAATATTGCCAACAACCGGGCAGACTCCGGAATAAAGATGAATGAGACAGGCAAAGCCCCGGCGCACATAACGAAACCAGGCACCCCCCAAAGCAAAGGGCCGTAGCTGCGTACAAAACACAGCTACGGCCCTGCAATAAAAATATCAAGCGTATTATTTAACCAACTTGAAGCTCAAGCTATGTCCGGCAGCATAAACTACACGCACAACATAGGCGCCAGCAGGAATATCAGCCAGGTTAACTACACCGCTCTGAGCAGCAAAGCAGGCAAGCTGACGGCCCTGAAGGTCGAAAACGCGTACTGCAGCACCATCCTCAACATAGAGTTGGCCTGTTGCAGCATCATAGTTCATGCCGTTATTGCCAGCTACCTGACCGATAGCATCGGGATAAGTCATCTTGACATCAACTGTTGCACCAGCAGATTCGAGTTCCTGGCTTACAACAACTACCTTGTAAGTATGCGTGCCGGTATATTCAGCAGGCTTGAAAGTATAAGAAGCCTGCTCACCAGGCATGGCAGTACCGATAGTTTCGAGCAAATCCTCGCCCTCATACACCTTCACTTCGATTGTTTCGAGCTTACGGCCTAAAACATCCTCAGCGGGGTTGTTCCAGGTGAGTGTTACCTCCTCGGTATAACCATTAGCCTCTCCTACGAGCTCGGTTACCTCGGCAGGAGCAGCAGCCGGGAAGGTTATTTCGAGTTCGCTGCCAGCCGAAGCATTTTCGCCAGCAAATACCTTTACAAGATAAATTTGCTTTCCTTCGTAAGTTTCGGGAGTAAAATACTGAGAGGAAAAATTGTTAGGCATCTGGCCATCGTAGCTGCAAATTTCCTTCTCGCCCCAAAAGATTTTAACGACCAGGTCGTCGGTCAGGCTACGTCCAAAAATGTCTTTGCCAGGATTAATCCAACCAACGCTCACCTCCTTGCTATCTACATCGGGCACAGCCATCAGGTTGCGTACCTCCTTGGGGATGACGGGGAAGTCGACAGTTACCGAAGCACCTTGCGACTCAATGTCGTTATAAAGCGTTTTAATGGTATAAACCTGTCCGTTGTCGTAATTATCGGGCTTATACTCAAGCACGAGTTCGTCGCCGGGAGTACCGGTCACTTGATTGACAAACTGGTCGTTGCGGTAAATTTTGAGTTTCACGTCACCGGTCAATGGATTCGAATTGACATCGTTAACCGGGTTGGTCCATGAAAGTATAACAGCTTTCTTCTCAACATCAACACGCGAAGTCAGTGCCGTTACATCCATGGCACCCACTGCTGCGGGGGGCTCGGCCGAAGCTACACGGAGGGTAAAGTCTACAATCGCACCACCATTGCGGCTAATGGGGTTGGTAGCATCGGCGCAACCGGCCGGATCAATGCTGTTCCAGTCAATCTTTACACGCACACGGTAATCGCCGGCTTGTTCGGGAGCCTTGAACGAAGGCATGAGCAAGGTGCTGCGGTTATCGCCCGTGATGTAGCGACCTACCGAGTTGTAACCATACGTGTCGGCATTGGGATCGAACGAATAGAAGGAGAAGGTAACCAGGTCGCTACCGGCCTTAGCCGTATGGTTATTCTCGTCTACTTCGTACGAGAACTGGCCATCATTACCAAAGTCAAGGTAGGCATAAGCGTGCATCCACTCGCCTACATAGTCGGCCTGCAGGGTCACATTCTGCCCTGGCTCAACGGTTACGACCTCACTGGTAAGCGGATAGTACATTTTGCTCATCGGGCCGCTGCTGACACTGATGTCGTGAGCAGCTGCACCCTCGGGGGCTACCTGAACTGAACGCAAGTAGCGGCTTCCGTGCTGGGAGAAATCGTTCTCACCAAAATTGGTAGGATAATCCTGGGCCATTGCTGGCATTGCCAAACCAAGCATAGCTGCCAAGACAGGAAGAAGCGTAATTTTTCTAAACTTCATAAGCTAATTATATTTTTAAGGTTGTTATTGGCGTGAAGGTTCTGTGCTGCATTAAGAACGGTCATATCGGTCTACGAAAAGGGCACGATGGTGTAATTTCGGCTTGTATGCGTACTCGGAGTTAACAAGAACAAGTACGCTGCATACCGAATATAAGAGCAAAGCGCCATATTCGTGTTGCAAAATTAGCCAATTATTATCACATAAAGCCTTTCCTTTATCTAAATTTTTAGATTTTCTGCTTTTTGCACCCCTATAACCCATATCCTTGGCACATGTTATGCTAAGCGCTTTCTCAAAGGGCATGCCCCAAATACAAAGTTAACGAAGCCTCTTTCAAGAGGCTATGCCGCTGTGCCGGCAAGAAACATTTTTTATCAAAAACATATATTCGAAAAGGCCGCTTCGTGTTTTGTGTCAGCGTACAAGGCTATACACTGCTCCCAACAACATAAAAAAAGCCTTCAAGCATCCTGGTGATACTTGAAGGCTTTTATAATTATAGCCCTTTACGGGAGCTGCTTACTGCAGTTTCTGCTTAACGGCAACCTCCTGGAAGGTTTCGATAATATCGCCTTCCTTAATGTCGTTGCAGTTGGTCAACGAAATACCGCACTCAAAGTTGGTGGTAACTTCCTTGACATCGTCCTTGAAGCGCTTCAGCGCGTTGATTTCGCCGGTAAAGATTACGATACCATCGCGAATAAGTCGTGCCTTATCGGAACGCTTCACCTTACCATCGAGCACATAGGCACCGGCCACGTAGCCTACCTTCGAAATGTGGTAAACCTGGCGTACCTCGATATTGGCGGTAATTTCTTCCTTGATAACCGGCTCGAGCATACCCTCCATAGCTTCCTTCACATCCTCGATAGCATCGTAAATTACAGAGTATTGACGAATTTCAACACCATCGCGCTCTGCCAGCTTGCGGGCCTGCTGCGAGGGACGTACCTGGAAACCTACGATAATGGCCTCGGATGCGGCTGCGAGCGTTACATCGTTCTCGCTAATCTGACCCACGCCCTTATAGATAACCTTGATAACGATATTCTCGGTCGAGAGTTTGATGAAGGAGTCGGCCAAAGCTTCGACAGAACCATCCACATCGGCCTTGACAATAAGGTTGAGTTCGTGATAAGAACCCAGTTTGAGTCGCTTGCCAATCTTCTCGAGCGTGAGCACTTCGCGGGTACGCAAATCCTGCTCGCGCTGCAACTGCTCGCGCTTGTTGGCAATTTCGCGGGCTTCCTGTTCCGTATCCATCACATGGAACTGGTCGCCGGCCTGGGGCGCCCCGTTAAATCCGAGCAGGGTTGCAGCCATCGAAGGTCCAACCTCCTGAATGCGTTGTCCACGCTCGTTGAAGAGCGCCTTGATGCGTCCGTAGTTGGTTCCGGCAAGTACAACGTCGCCCTGGCGGAGTGTACCGTTCGACACGAGTACCGTAGCAACATAGCCGCGACCCTTGTCCAACGACGACTCAATAACTGTACCCGTAGCCTTGCGGTTGGGGTTTGCCTTAAGTTCGAGCATATCGGCTTCGAGCAATACCTTTTCGAGCAAGTCGCTTACACCCATACCCTTCTTAGCTGAGATGTCCTGGCTCTGATACTTACCGCCCCACTCCTCGATCAGGAAGTTCATGGCTGCCAGTCCCTCCTTAATCTTGTCGGGGTTAGCATGCGGTTTATCAACCTTGTTGATGGCAAATACAATAGGCACATTGGCCGCCACGGCATGACTGATGGCCTCTTTGGTTTGAGGCATGATATCATCGTCGGCCGCAATAATGATGATGGCAATATCGGTTACCTGGGCACCACGGGCACGCATTGCAGTAAAGGCCTCGTGACCCGGAGTATCGAGGAAGGTAATTTTACGGCCATTCTCGAGCGTTACGTTGTAGGCACCAATGTGCTGGGTAATACCACCGGCCTCGCCAGCAATCACGTTCGACTTGCGAATTTGGTCGAGGAGCGAGGTTTTACCATGGTCTACGTGACCCATCACGGTAACGATAGGTGCGCGGGGCTCGAGGTCATCGGGATTATCCTCTTCCTCGGCAATAGCCTCCTGCACGTCGGCTGCTACATATTCGGTTTTAAAGCCGAATTCGTCGGCCACGATGTCGATTGTTTCGGCATCCATACGCTGGTTGATGCTGACCATGATACCAATGCTCATGCAAGTAGCAATAACCTTGGTTACAGGCACGTCCATCATCTGTGCAAGTTCGTTGGCAGTTACAAACTCGGTGAGTTTGAGTATCTTGCTCTCAGCTTTGGCTTCGCGACGTTCCTCCTCGGCACGTGCATGCTGTTGCTCGCGTTTCTCTTTGCGGTATTTGGCACCTTTTCCGCCCTTTTGCTTGTTGGTAAGGCGTGCCAGCGTTTCCTTAACCTGCTTGGCTACATCCTCTTCGGTAACTTCGGTTTTTACCTCTTTAGCGCGGCGGTTGCGGTCCTTTGCTGCACGCTTCGAGGCACCTTGAGCGTTTTGTCCGTTACGGTTCTGCGCATTGGCATTCGAGTTGTTGTTTTCGTTGCGACGCTTGTTTCCGTTGTTGCCTCCGTTGCTCTTGGGCTGGTTGGCAGCATTGTTCACATCTACACGTTCGTTGCCGATGCGCGTACGTTTTTTGCGTGCATTACCCCCCTGGGCATTTTGTCCGTTGGCAGCACCTGCGCCTTGTGCGGCTCCGTTTTTGCGGTCGCGGCGGCGTTCATCTTTCGACTTTTTCTTGGGGCGCGTAGTGGGGTTGATGGCACTCAAGTCGATGGTTCCGAGCACCTTGGGGCCGGCAATTTCAGACTGTGTGTGAAGTTTGAATACGCCGTCTTCTTCTTCACCGATTGCTTTGGCGCGCTCCTCTACCGAGGGACGTTCTTTATGACTTTTTGCTGCAGCATCTGCAGGTTGACTATGTCCATCATTCTGATGTTCGGCGGCTTTTCCGGCCGCTTCGTGGCGGTTGTTGTGTGTGTTATTCATATTTTGGCCCGAAGCTTGGTTCGCTTCAGCTTTTACTTCCCGTCCTACTGTTTTTGAAGATACCACCTCAGGAGCTACAGAAGCATTAGAGGAAGTTGCGGGCTGCTTTTCGTTATTATTCATGGCTTCGGCTTCGCTATTTATTATATTTTTGGGCGTAGCAATATGCTCTTCCTCCCCGGCTTGCTTACTCATCTCATCCTCAACCTTGGCGGTTTTTTGTTCGGTATGCTTCTTTACCTGGCGGTTCTGACGCAATTCTTCGGCCTTCATACGGATGTCGCGGTCGGCTCCGAACTCTTTTTTCAGCAGGTCGTACTGATTATCGTCAAGTTTCTGATTAAGTTCGCCCGTAATGGGGAACCCTTTTTTCTTCAAGAAGTCGGACAGGGTTTGCAGTCCGACACCAAACTCTTTAATGGCTTTATTTAATCTGATACTCATGTACTTTTAATTTGGAAAATAGAGGAAATAGAGTTACTCACGAGAACTAGGAAGCGGAAAGAGGAAATGTGCTGCGGCAATTGGAAACGCTGCTGCCTGAGCAGCCTTCAAAACTTTGGGCAATATGCTGCAGCACACTCCTCACCCTTTATTCCCAATCCCTAAACTTCCCCTAGCTTTCCTGTTCTGCAGTTGCTTCTGCAGGTTCGTTATCGGTAGCCTCAGCTGCAGGAGCTGCAGGTTCAGGCTGTGCATCCTCTTCAAATTCTGCACGCAACACCCGGAGCACCTCATCAACGGTATTCTCTTCAAGATCGGCCTTTTCAATCAGCATTTCGCGCGGTGCATTGAGCACTTCCTTGGCTGTTTCGAGGCCGATACTCTTAATGGCATCGATTACCCACTGGTCTATTTCGTCAGAGAACTCATTGAGGTAGATGTCCTCGGTTTCCTTTTCATCGTCCGACTCACGGAACACGTCGATGGTGTATTCTGTGAGCATCGAGGCAAGTTTAATATTCATACCTCCCTTACCGATAGCCAGGCTCACTTCTTCGGGACGCAGGTATACCTGTGCCTTACGCTCCTCCTCGTCAAGCTGGATGTGAGACACCTGTGCCGGATTGAGGGCACGCTGAATAAAGAGTGCTGTATTGGAGGTATAGTTAATGACGTCGATGTTTTCGTTGTGCAATTCGCGCACAACGCCGTGAATACGGCTACCCTTTACACCTACACATGCACCTACGGGGTCAATGCGGTCGTCAAAACTTTCAACGGCAATCTTTGCACGCTCGCCGGGGATGCGTGCGATACGGCATAAACGGATAACGCCTTCGGCAATTTCGGGAATTTCGTTTTCGAGCAAACGCTGCAAGAATACGGGCGAGGTGCGCGAAAGGTATATTTTAGGATTACCGTTTGCATTGTCCACCCGGTCGATTATTGCTGTCACGTTATCGCCTTTATGGAAGAAATCGCGCGGAATTTGCTGCGACTTGGGCAAGTACAATTCGTTCTTTTCCTCGTCCATGAGCAGGGTTTCGGTTTTCCAGGTCTGGTAAACCTCGGCCGTAATCAGTTCGCCCACGCGGTCTTTGTACTTATTATAAAGAGCGTCGTGTTCCAGTTCCAATATTTTGCTGGCCAGGGTTTGGCGCAGGGTAAGGATGGCACGGCGGCCAAAGTCGGCAAAATGTATTTCCTCGGCAAACTCCTCGCCCACTTCGTAATCGGGGTCGATTTCGCGAGCCTTGCTCAAGGCTATTTGCTTATTGGGATCTTCAACCTCGTCATCGTTTACAACGATGCGGTTACGATAAATTTCACAGTCCCCTTTATCGGGATTGACAATAACGTCAAAGTTTTCGTCTGAGCCAAAGAGTTTGGCAATTACACTATGAAAACTTTCCTCGAGCACGCCGACCATGGTGGTCATGTCGATATTTTTGTCGTCCTTGAACTCAGCGAAAGTCTCAATCAGGCTTGCTGTTTCGGTTTTCTTCTTAGCCATATTATTTGGTGCGTGATTTAGTTACTTAAAGTCGATAAGATACTTTGTCCACTTTACCTGATTGTAAGCAAAGTGAATATCTTTGGACACGAGTTTAGGCCGTTTGCTACCTTCTTCGCGTACCTTCTCCTCGACTGTGAGCGTGAATTCATCGGGTGTCACACCGCTCAGAACGCCTTGCAGTTTGCGTCCTTCGAGTGTGAGAACCTCTACGCGCTCACCCTGGTGTATCTCGTACTGGCGCAACACTTTGAAGGGTTGGCCGATGCCGGCACTGCCTACTTCGAGTTCAAAATCCTCCTCATCGCGGTCAAGTTGACTTTCGATAAAGCGGCTCAGCTCTACGCAGTCCTCAATCCAAACGCCCTCTTCGTGGTCTATTTCTACCACAATGCGGTCGTCGGAGCTCACAGTCAAGTCGGTCAGAAAATAATCCTTACCTTCCAACCAACGGTCCACTAATTCTTTTACAAAGTTCTTGTCGATCATTCTTTCAAGTTCAATTTCCAGCCACGCACATAGCCGATTGCCTACTGCCGTTGGCTTCCGAAATTGTTAGACGTTTGTTTGCTTTAATAAAAAGAAGTGAGGAACTCTTTTGAAAGCCCCTCACTCAATCTTGCTGCAAAGTTACGAATTATTTCTGTTGCGCACAAATAGAAAGCCTAAGAAGTAATTACTTTTTCATACTTTTCTGCGGCAAAATGCCTATTGGGCAAGACATTATACATAACAGATGGGGCTGACGGCCTGCTGCCGGACTGTTTTGTCAAAGCACAAGAGGCTTTTGTATGCTCTGTTCCAAGCTATATACCCATATTATATAAACACCCAAACTTTACTATTCCGCTGGCTGCAAGGGCTCAACTTTATCCCATACCGGGCATAGGGGGTTTAACCGCTACACCCCTCTCGCAGCAAAGCCTTGTTGCGGGAGGGGTGTGGCCTGCATGCAAGTGGCATGTATGCAGATTATATTTACTTAATATTGCCTGTCTGAATCAAATATTCGGCTATTTGCACCGCATTGAGCGCTGCACCCTTGCGAATCTGGTCGCTTACAATCCAGAACGATAAACCATTGGGGTTAGCAAGGTCTTTACGGATACGACCTACGTATACGGGGTCTTTGCCGGCCAGGAACAAAGGCATGGGGTACTCCTTCTTCTCAGCATTATCCATCAGCACGAGTCCTTCGCCCCGGGCAAATGCTTCGCGGGCCTCTTCGACCGAGATGGGACGTTCGGTTTCAACCCAAATAGCCTCGGAGTGCGAACGGAGCGAGGGAACACGCACGCAGGTTGCCGAGGTTAGACAATCTGAGTGCATAATCTTTTTAGTTTCGTAATACATCTTCATCTCCTCTTTGGTATAGCCATTATCCTGGAATACATCTATTTGGGGAATCAGATTGAAGGCCAACTGATAGGCAAACTTCTCTACCTTTACCGGTTCGCCTGCCAACACCTGGCGATACTGCTCTATCAACTCGTCCATGGCTGCCTGTCCGGCACCACTGGCAGCCTGATACGAAGCCACGTGTACACGACTGATGTGGCTCAGCCGCTCAATGGCCTGCAAGGCTACAACCATCATAATGGTCGTGCAGTTTGGGTTGGCAATAATGCCTCGCGGACGGTTCAAGGCATCGGCTGCATTACACTCAGGCACTACCAAGGGCACATCGTCGTCCATGCGGAAGGCCGAAGAGTTATCAATCATCACAGCTCCGTAGCGGGTCATATCTTCGGCATACTCTTTGGATGTACCGGCACCTGCCGAAGCAAAAACAATGTCTACATCTTTAAAGTCGTCGTTATGCTGTAGCAGTTTAACGGTATATTCCTTACCCTTGAAAGTATATTTCGTACCCGCACTACGGCTCGAACCGAAGAGGAGCAGATTATCGATAGGTAAGTCGCGTTCGGCCATTACGCGAAGAAATTCTTGGCCTACGGCACCGCTGGCGCCCACAATGGCTACATTCATACTTTAAACTTGTCCATTTTTAGAATCCGGCAAAACTGACTACTGCATAGATACTCAAAGTTTATAGCACAAACCTAATGACCCTTTCTTGCCGGACACCTTTCTACAGGTCTGATAGTTATGTGTTTAAATTGCAGCAAGCCTAATGCCTCTGCAGGTGCAAAAGTACAACTATTTTTCCGATATACGGGCATATCCTACTATTTGTGGGCTTAATCCACAGATAAATGCCAGTTTTTTTGCAATTTTGTTGCGTCTTAGCGTAAACCGTGTATATGCAGACTTAAAGAATTAATAACCTAACTGCCTGAACCGTGCCTATAACTGACCCTACCTGGATATTCTTTACCGTTCTTTCTATCATCCTTTTTGCACCGATGCTGCTCGAACGGCTGCGTATTCCCTCGATTGTGGGAATGATTTTTGCCGGTATCTTGGTAGGACCTTACGGCTTTGGAGTGCTCGAACGTGACGGAAGCTTCGAATTGTTCGGAAAAGTTGGCATCTACTACATCATGTTCCTTGCCAGCCTCGAGATGAACCTGCAGGATGTGCAGCGCATCAAGGGACGGGCGGCCGCCCTCGGCCTGCTGGGATTTATCATACCCATGGGTATAGGCTACGTGGCCAACTCGGCAGTTTTAGGCTACGGACCCGAGGCTGCACTACTCATTGCAGCCATGTATGCCTCGCACACACTCATTGCCTATCCCATCGTGCTGCGCTACGGACTTTCGCGCCTTACCAGTGTAAGCATTGCTGTGGGTGGAACCATTGTGGCCGACACCCTCACGCTGCTTGTACTGGCGGTGGTGGGCGGCATGTTTAAGGAGCACGTTACAGGCCTATACTGGGTATGGCTCGTTGTCAAGGTCATTCTGCTCGGACTCCTTATTATATATAGTTTTCCTTTGCTCGGACGCTGGTTCTTCCGCCGCTACGACAACAGCGTTGTACAATACGTATTTGTGCTCACACTGGTGTTTTTAGGCGGAGGCCTGATGGAGATGGTGGGCATGGAAGGCATTTTGGGTGCCTTTCTGGTGGGCATTGTGCTCAACCGCCTTATTCCACCCAGTTCGCCACTCATGAGCCACATTGAGTTTGTTGGCAACGCACTCTTTATACCTTACTTCCTGATTGGAGTGGGCATGATTATCAACTTGCATGCACTCATTGAGCACGAAGGCGCACTGCTCGTAGCGGGAGTAATGGTAGCAGTGGGCTTGAGCAGCAAATGGCTGGCTGCCTTTGTAACTCAAAAATGCTTTAAAATGACAGCCGACGAGCGCAACCTCATGTTCGGACTTACCGGTGCACGTGCTGCCGCCACTCTCGCCGTAGTGCTGGTGGGCTACAAAATTATCCTGCCCGATGGATCCCGCCTGCTTGGCGAGGATGTGCTCAACGGAGCCATGGTGCTCATCCTGGTCACCTGCGTCGTAAGTTCGCTCATCACCGAAAGCACTGCACGCAAACTGGTTATCAAACGAAACACCAGCAAATGCGAAGAACTAACCTGCAACTCACCGGCCGGAAAGAACGACCGCATACTCATTGCCCTGAACAACCCCGAAACCATGCCACCTTTGGTTAACCTCGCGCTCATGATTCGCACACCCAACCGGCCCGCTCCTATCATGGCACTCAACATTGTGCTCGAGGACGAACCTTCAGAACGGCAAAACGGACTGGAGATGCTCGAAAAAGCCGAAAAAATGGCTGCAGCAGCTAACGTGCGCATACAAACCTTCAGCCGCTGGTCGGTAAACATTGTTAGCGGCATTTCGCACACCGTCAAAGAAAACGCCATCTCCGACCTCGTGCTGGGACTACACCAAAAGGCCCGCATCACAGAGTCGTTCTATGGCAAGCTCAGTACCGACTTGCTGGCGGCCGTCGAACAACAAGTACTTATTTATCGGGCCACAATACCCGTTAACACCATCCGCCACATCCAACTGCTTGTACCTACCAAAGCCGAATTTGAACCGGGATTTGCCCACTGGATGAACCGCATCGCCCTGCTTGCACGCCAAATAAGTTGCCAGGTCGACGTTCACAGCAGCAAAGAAACCCTCAAAGCCATGGAGCAGTACTGGCAGCAACACGCACGCCACCTCGATGTGAACTTCAGAGAATATGTGTCGTGGAACGACTTCCTGCCTCTGGCTCACTTTGCCCGGCAGGACCACCTGGTAGTCTTTGTATGCGCTCGCCGGGGTACCATTTCATACCACAACTACCTTGACCGCATACCCGACCAAACCGAACGCTACTTTTCATCGCGCAGCATTTTGTTGCTCTACCCCATACAGCCAGCCGTGCCCTCGGTCAGCAACTCTGCCATCCGTGCGGGCGTTCCGATCAAAGTACGCTAAACAATCCGTTCGGCCTGACTTGCAACCTAGCAACAGGCCGAACGGATTTTTGCATTAGGCAGCCAGCCTTACACCCTGCTTCCACAACCTGCAAACAACCCAAGCACCACCCCAAACCACTAACCGAACCATGCCACAATCAACCGGCCGCCACCTGCCATAAACCCTGAACCATTTAAAAAGGCAAGTTAAAACCTTTACATTACGTGTAGAAAAACTTACACCCGCCGGCTGCAACTGCATACCGAAGAAAACTTAAAAACTGAATAAAACATCGATAAAAGCACGCACAATCAAGATTTTGTACGTACTTTTGCAACTTACTATAGTATGTGCACATTTAACTGATATGAATAAAAATCCTCTGATAGCCCTTTTAGTGGCCTTAATTACAGGCTTGGCTATGGGCAGCTGCGATACCTCATCCGACATAGACTACGAATACTCGCGCAACTGCGTAGTAACATCTGCCACCTTGGGCGGTCTGAACTGCACCATACATACCTTAAGCTCTACCGGAGCCGACAGCACCTATATTAAAAAGATTAACGGTGCCAACTACCCCCTATATATTGACCAAGTTAACAACCGCATTTATAATGCCGACTCACTGCCCGTTGGCACCGACATTACCAAGGTCGTATTTTCCGACTTCAAGGTTACAGGAACCAGCGCCATCCGCATGCTTGCCGAAGAAGAAAAAGACACCCTCTTTGCACCGGCCGACAGTACCGACTTTACCCGGCCCCGCATCATAACAATCTACTCTGAAGGAGGTTTCTTTAAACGCGAATATACCGTAGACATCCGTCTGCACAAGGAGGTTGCCGACTCGTTGGTATGGCAAAAAATGAGCATCAACAAAACTCAGGCCATCCAGCCTTTTGTCGAAAGCCGCGCACTGGCTGTTGGCGAACAACTCTACGTGTTTGGCCGTTTAGACAATGGTACCTCCCAACTGGTACAAACCTCAACCGTAACACCGGACTTCAACCAGTCGACCCCCCTGAACACGCCCAGCGGCAAACCGCTGGACGTACGCTCAGTACAATACTTTAAAAACCATTTTTACGCATTGGCCGACGGACAACTCGTACAAACCGAGACACCAGCCGGCACCTGGACCGCAACCGGAGCAACACTGCACTTCGATGCGCTCGCAGCCGTCAGCACCGACAGCCTTTATGCCATCAGCAACCAAAAACTCTACGCCACAGCCGATGGTACAAACTGGACACTCAGCGCAACCGACACCGAAGGCGTATTGCCGACCGAAAACATTGCCTGGGCCACACAACCCTCACTCACCGACCCTACCTACGAATGTGTAGTAATGGCAGGTCAATGCAACGGAGCACCCTCAGTATGGAAACGCAACATTGACCTTTCAGGCGATTTTGCCTATCCCTGGATGTATCTGCCTCAAACCGAAGAACTGGGCAAAGTAGGTTACCCCATGCTGCAACATGCCAACCTCGCAGTATACGACAAAAAAATACTCTTGGCCGGTGTTACCGACAAAGGCACACTCGCACCCTTGTATCTGAGCCACGACAACGGACGCACTTGGAAACCAGGCGAACTCATCCGCCCCGACGTTATGGGTGTCAAAGCATTATGCACTGCCGTTGACAACCAAAACTACCTGTGGCTCATTTGCAGCGGTACAGGAACCGTTCTTAAAGGCCGTATCAACCGTCTGGGATGGAACGATGAACCGCTCGAGTTTGAGAAGGCTCTGCGCAACAAGTAAGGCCACACCAGCCACCCGCCACAAATTCGGCCTATGGCCTCAGCCCCTACACCGGAAAGAAACACCCACATTAACCCAAGTTCATGAAACGTCTTCTATGCCTTTTACTCCTTACGCTCGGCCTGCTGCAGGCCCAAGCCCAACAGGACGAAACGGTTTACCGGCTCGAACTGGGCGGCGGATTTGGAATGGGGGCAAACTTTACCGACGTCAACTCAAGCATCGCACTGAGCGGCGCAGCCATCGCTCGCTTTCCGCTCAACCCGCGTATGGCAGTTAAAACCCAATTTACCTACAACCAAATAAAAGGTTCGACCAACGGCATCAAGCATTTTCTGCCATCAAACCCCAACGCACCCGGACCCGACCGGCTGAGCTATGCCGTAAAAGACGGCATTTGCGACTTGTCGGCACTCTACGAACTGCACTTTTTGCCCTACGGCTACATACGCGACTATAAAGGCTACTTCCGACTGGTACCTTATATACAAATGGGATTTGGCCTAACCTATGGCCTCGCAGGCAAAAGCTTTACCGCCAACATACCCATAGGCGCCGGCCTTAAATATAAAGTAGGCCCCCGCCTCAATCTGGGACTCGACTGGATAGTACACTTTAGCCTTTCAGATAAACTTGACGGGCTCAATGCGCCCCTGGGCATCAAATCGACAGGCTTCCGCGACAAGGATCACTATTCAGCTCTAACCTTCACTCTCACCTACGACTTGAACCCCCGATGCCCTACGTGCAACCGGGATTAAGCCGTGACAACAACTACAGATGGAAATCGACAAAGCAAGAATTCCCGCCCATATCGCCATAATTATGGATGGTAACGGACGCTGGGCCAAAGCACGCGGACTGAACCGCAGCATGGGACACCAGCAGGGCGTTGTGGCCGTACGCGAAATAACTACGGCCTGCTCCAATCTTGGTGTGAAGTTCTTGACACTCTACACCTTTTCGACCGAAAACTGGAATCGGCCTGCCGACGAAGTGGCTGCCCTCATGTCGCTCATCCTGACCTCGCTCGAAGAGGAACTCTTCATGAACAATAATGTCAGCCTGCGCATCATCGGCGACCTTACCCGAATTCCACAAGAGGTAAGACAGTCTATACTCGGACTGCAAGAACGCACAGCAGCCAATACAGGCATGACCATGGTTATTGCGCTGAGCTACAGCTCACGCTGGGAACTGACCGAAACTGTTAAACAACTCGTAACACAAGCCGCACAAGGAAAACTCAACCCCGACGAAATTACCGAATCTTACTTGTCGCAACACCTCAGTACGGCTTTCATGCCCGACCCCGACCTGCTGATACGCACCGGAGGCGAAGTCAGACTCAGCAACTACCTGCTTTGGCAATGCGCCTATACCGAACTTTATTTTTGCGACACCTTCTGGCCCGACTTTCACGAAGAAAATTTGCTGAAAGCCATCGCCTGGTTCCAAAACCGGGAAAGACGCTATGGTAAAACCAGCGAACAAGTTACTACTGGCAACCAAGCATAAGCACCTACCGAACCAGCCGTTACTATCACCACAAAATCTATACAAACCCTCTATACAGCAAATGAATATCTCACGCATCCTGCTGCTGCTACTCCTAGCCGCTTCGGCCTTAGGCATACAGGCACAAAACAATAACTCCAAGCAAATCGAGCCCGACATCAACTACACGCCTAACCACCAGCGATACGAACTGGGAGGACTGACCGTTGAGGGCGTAAAAGGCTACGACGAAGACTTGCTGCTGAGCATATCGGGACTCAACGTAGGACAGGTTTACGAGGTTCCCGGACCCGACATCAGCGAAGCCATCCAACGCTATTGGAGCCAAAAACTCTTTGCAAACGTACAGATACTGGCCGATAGCATCGTAGGCAACAAAATTTACCTGCACATCAAACTAACTTCGCAGCCGCGCATCTCGAGCATCAAATACAACGGTGTCAAAAAATCAGAACGCGAAGACTGCGAAAAAATCATCGGTCTGCAACCGGGTAACCAGATTACTACCGACATGATTAACCGGGCAGAATACTACATCAAGAAACACTTTGTCGAAAAAGGCTTCAAAAACTGCGAAGTCAATATCGTCCAGCGTGAGGACGTTACAAGCGACAACCGTGTATTGGTAGACATCAACATCAACAAGAACGAAAAAATTAAGGTCAAGAAGATTTTTATCACTGGTGCCGACCCCAAACACGTGCGAAAGCTTAAAAAGGCCATGAAGAAAACGCACGAAAAAAGTTTGGTCAACCTTTTCCGTTCAAAAAAATTCCTTCCCGAAAAATACGAAGAGGATAAAGGACTCCTGGTAGACAAACTTAACTCCTGGGGATACCGCGATGCCATGGTTAAATCCGACAGCGTCGAAACGGTTGACGCCAAAAACGTTAACATCTACCTTGACATCTACGAAGGAAAGAAATATTACATCCGAGACATCTCATGGGTGGGAAACACGGTGTACAACTCCGACATCCTGCAGCAGGTTCTGCAAATGAAAAAAGGAGATATTTACAACCAAGCCCAGCTCAACGAACGTTTACATCAAGATGATGACGCCATCGGAAACATGTATTACAACAACGGATACGTGTTCTATAACCTTGACCCCGTTGAAATCAATGTAGACGGCGACTCTATCGACCTGGAGATGCGTATCCAGGAAGGTAGACAAGCTACCTTCAATCACATCCGCATCTCGGGCAACGACCGTGTGTACGAAAACGTTATCCGCCGCGAACTCCGCACCAAGCCGGGCGACCTCTTCTCAATGGAAAGCATCAAACGCTCGCTCCAAGATTTGGCACAGATGAACCAATTCGACCCCGAAGCATTGCAGAGTCAGATTTTCCAAAACATCAAACCCGACCAGGTTACCGGTACGGTCGATATGACTTACCCCCTTACCACCAAGGGAGGCGACCAGATAGAACTCTCAGCCGGCTGGGGACAAACCGGTATCGTAGGACGCGTAGGTCTGAAGTTCACCAACTTCTCTGTACAAAGCCTATTCAATAAAGGTTACAAGCGAGCCGGTTTCCTGCCACAAGGCGATGCACAAACCCTTTCACTGCAAGTACAAACCAACGGTACATACTACCAAAACTACTCGCTCTCTTTCCTCGAACCATGGCTCGGAGGCAAGCGCCCCAATCAGCTTTCGTTCTCAGTGTTCTACAGCAAGCAGAGTGATATTAACTCAAACTACATTAACCAAAACTACTTCAACAACATCTACAACTATATGTACGGCAACGGCATGAGCGGAAACTACTATACCGATGCCTACGACCCCGACAAATATGTCAAGATGCTGGGTGTAAGTTTAGGATTTGGTAAACGACTCCGCTGGCCCGACGATTACTTTACCTTTATGGCCGAGTTCTCGTACACACGCTACATGCTGAAGTCCTGGCAGTACTTCCTTATTCAAAATGGTAACTGCAACAACATCAACGTGTCGCTCTCGCTGCAGCGAAACTCAACCGACCATCCCTTCTATCCGCGCAGAGGTTCCGAATTCCTCTTCCAGGTAACAGCAACACCTCCCTACTCACTTTGGGACGGCAAGAACTACAAGGGGCTGGCCAACAACTACCAGAGTGCAAGCTACCAGCGCGAAGCACAAGAGAAGTACCGCTGGATTGAATACCACAAATGGAAACTCAAATTCCGTAACTTCACCGCCTTGACCAGCGCTGTCAAAGCACCGGTGCTCATGACGCGTGTTGAATTTGGTATTCTCGGTGCATACAACCGCCACAAAAAGTCACCCTTCGAGACTTTCTACGTTGGTGGTGACGGTATGTCGGGCTACTCATCAGGCTATGCAACTGAAACCATCGGACTTCGTGGTTACGACAACGGCTCACTCGCCGGAAACTCTACGGGCGACGCCTACGCCTACAGCCGCATGACGCTCGAACTCCGCTACCCCGTAATGCTCGAAACCTCCACATCTATCTACGCCCTGGCCTTCCTTGAAGGCGGTAATGCCTGGATGGACGTCAAGAAGTTCAACCCCTTCAACATGAGGCGCTCTGCCGGTGTCGGCGTACGCATTCTGTTGCCCATGGTCGGACTCATGGGTATCGACTGGGCCTATGGTTTCCAGAAATACATCAACGGACAAAAGGCCGGCGGACCTCAATTCCACTTCATCATCGGACAGGAATTCTAACATATACGCCCAATATTGAGGACTGCAGAAATGACGCTGAATAACCAGATTATAACCCTACCGATACTTACTCCTGATGTACACCAATGTACAACTGAAGTTCGGTATCTGCCTTTAAAGTCTTCAACCACTTATTTTTAACTACAATGGGGCTGTAAAACGTAAGCTTTGCAGCCCCATTGCCAAAACTTCAGCACTATGAAAAAAATCTTATTCCTCTTGCTTATTTTCTGCGGCACTCTCAATGCCCAAGCACAAAAGTTTGCGCTTGTCGACATGGAGTATATTCTCAGCAATATCCCAGCCTACGAGCGCGCCAACGAACAACTCAACCAAACCTCCAAAGCCTGGCAAGCCGAAGTCGAGGCGCTGAGCAAATCTGCTGAGACCCTCTATAAAAACTACCAAAACGAAAGCGTCTTCTTGAGCGAAGCACAAAAAAAGGAAAAGGAACAAGCCATCGTCAATAAAGAAAAAGAAGCTGCCGACCTTAAGAAAAAATACTTTGGTCCCGAAGGCGAACTCTTTAAAAAGCGCCAAAGCCTGATAGAACCCATACAAGACGAAATCTACAACGCCATCAAGGGCATTGCATCGTCAAAAGGCTTTCAACTCATCCTCGACCGCGCCTCCGACAATGGCATAATCTTTGCCTCACCCTCAATTGACATCAGCAACGAGGTCTTGGCAAAACTTGGCTATTCCAATTAAAAAAACTACCTTTGCCACCGCTTGAGCCTTGGTTCACAAGCCAAACAAAACTCCCTAACGAATATAAAATTAAACTCACTGTACAAATATGTTCAAGAAACTTATCCTCCTGGTGCTCTTCATTGCACCGCTGAGCCTCTGCGCTCAAAAGTTCGCACACTTCGACTACGCTTCAATCATGCAGTCAATGCCCCAATTCCAGCAGGCTCAGAAGGAACTCGAAGCACTCGGACAACAATATCAAAAGGAACTTGAAGGCATGCAGAAGGAATTGCAGACCAAAGCCGAGAAGTACCAGAAAGAAGACACCGAAGCTACACCTGCCAACATCAAGGAGCGCCACCAAATGGAACTCCAGGAAATGTACCAGCGCTTGCAGCAGGCACAACAGGACAACAGCGAGAACTTCCAAAAGGAGCAGAACAAAAAAATTCAGCCCATTACTCAAAAAGTGATGGACGCTGTCAATGCTGTTGCACAAGCCGGAGGCTATGTTTACATTGTTGATAAAAATGCAGCCCAAACCGGTGGTATTGTAATCAACGAAACCCTCAGCACCGACGTTACCTCGCAAATTATGAGCAAGCTTGGCATTACAGCCTCGGCTGCCAAGCCCGCAACTCCTTCTGCCAAGAAATAATTACGGCCCGATGCTCTTTACATAAGTAAGCATCCCATATTCATCAAATTCTCTAAAGCCCTTGAGCATTGCTTTGCCCAAGGGCTTTTTTGTATCCAATCGCTCCTTAAATCCCCTCCTCAGCGCTGTATAAATCCATCTGCAAACTCTTTTTTGCAATCATAAACAACCAAATTCTATACTGCAAATGGCAGTGTACAACTTCCATTTTGCTTTCCTTACCACTTATTTAATATACAAAAAGAGTACATAAACTTACACTATGCATATTTTTACAAAATAAGATGACAAAATTCTTGGTATGTATTTAGCTTTTAGTATATTTGCGGGCAACAAACAAAATGTTATACAAAAAGGAATAATGCACCCCCGCCCTTTTGACATAACATCCATTAACACCAATAGAGGGATGCAACCGCGCTTCATCTATGAAAAGAATAACTACTCTCGTTGCCGGCTTTACCTTGGTAGCAGTAACAACCTCTACTGCGCAAGTGCTTGGCCGCACCCCCCACACTGCCCAACCCGAGGCTACGATGAGCACCAGTGCTGCCACATTCAAGAATGGAAAAGTACGTATACTCTCCGTACAGGCTGTTCCCACTGCATCGAAACAGGTAAAGGGCGACTACGACAGCGATCAGGAAGTTACACTGTTTGAAGAGGACTTTGCCGGAATGACCACCGGCAGCTACGAAAAGCCCGACACCCAGACCGACCTGTGGTACTCCCACGAGGAATGCCCTTTTGTATGGCAAAACATGAAGGAAGGCTATACCAAAGTTCCCAAATGGGGCTGTGAGAATGCGCACAGCGCCGGTGGCATGGTTTATATGCGAGCCGACAGCAAAAAATACAGTTTTGCACGTCTCAACACCCCGATGGTTAATTGCGCTGACAACGACGGCGTAACTTACTTCCAATTTGATGCACGCACCAAGAGCGGTGTCAATGTTGCCGATATCTATCTGGAATTTGCCGAGACCAACAACATGAACGCCACTTGGGGCAACACAGGCGGCGGCCTGATTGGAAAAGGCGCCACCGACACCTGGACAACCTACACCGTAGCACTCGAAGGTACAGGCCCGACTACCATTTTCAATCTGGCAAGTTCTACCGACTTTAACGACGGTAAGCCCGCCGGCCTCTTTATCGACAACGTACGCATCTTCCAAAAGGTGCCCAACATTGCACGCCCCGTAGCGCTGCCCCACAGTGGTTACAAGGGAACAAGCTTTACCGCAAACTGGAAAGCCGTAGATAAAGCTGTAAGCTATAACCTCAGCGTTTACTCTATCAACGAAACGCAGTCGAAGGTTTATCTGTTGGAAAACCAAAGCGTAACAGGCACTTCGTACGAGGTAACTAATACAGAATCGGGCAAGACTTACTACTACACCGTTACCGCTGTCGATGCTGCTGGCCACGAATCACGCCCCGCAACCGACATCATGGTTTTCGACATCGAAGCTCCTACCATCTCGGCTACTGCTATCAACGAGCAGGGTGCATACACTGCATCATGGAATGCCGTACCCTCGGCCGACGTTTATAACTACTACGCCGGTTACAAGAATGTTATCAAAGAAAATGGCCCTGTAAAGGTGGTTGACGAAGACCTCAACAACTTGACTTTCGATGGTGCCGAAGCTCTATTCGACCCCGTTGCCAACCCCGAAACCTTTGACGAAGAATATCCCGGCCGCTACGAAACATGGGTTATACAAGAAATGAAGCAAGCAGGTTGGAACGCCATGCAATACACCCCGTGTAAGGGATACATCGGTATCGACGGCTGGTTGCACATCTCCAACCCCAACGAACTCATGGGTAGCCTGCAGTCACCCGAACTTGAACTCGGAAAGAATGGTGGTAAATTTAAACTTACACTCAGTTTGGCCAGCGAAGGCGAAGACATGTCCGACTGGACCGACGAGCAAGGAAACCCCATGTTTGGCATCTACTACTCGCGCGCTGCAGTTGCCCTGTTCAACTACGACGAAACTGTCGGCGACTATGTACAGGTTGAAATGCAAACCAAGGATGTAACCGACCAGTGGGAAGATTACGAATTCAACTTTACCAAGGGTACCGACCGCAGCCTTGTTGGTGTATTTGCTACCCGCGTTCCCTGTATGCTCTTTATCGACAACATCCGCCTCGAACAGGAAGCCAAGGCCGGCGACAGCTACAACACGCCCTTCCTCTTTAAGCGCTACCACGCCGATGGCACCAGTCTGGAAGTTTCACTTCCGGCTTGTACCAAAGACTCTGAAATCTGGCACAAAGTTTGCGGCGTAAAGAGCCAAAAGATCAGCGACGAAAACGTCAAGATTACCGAAGGCCAGTGGAGCAAGTACGCACACGTAGGCACAGCCACTCATGCCGACATTCAAACTGCCCTGCAGGAAAAAATGTTTGTCACCCTCGAAGGCAACACCGTACACGTTAAGAACCCGGCAGCCGAAATGGTTGAAGTTTACAGCCTCGACGGCAAACTCGTTACGGCCGACCGCAGCGGAAATGCACATGTTACCTGTGTACTCCCCGGAAACGGTGTTTACATCGTAAAGGTGGGCGCCAAGTCGGTTAAACTTACCTTCTAAAAAACGCTTTACCACTTTAAGAACCATCCCGACCGGACACAAACCTCCGGCCGGGATGTTTTTTAACTATAAACCAAGAAATCACACACCCGGTGTAAAAGTTTATACACTTGATGCAAAAATACATACACGCGGTGCAAAAGTTTACCCCCTCATCCATAAGGGACTACAAACAGCACAAATGCTCAAACTTTTGAAAAAACTATTTTTTTAGCTATCGTTTTCTCCCCCAATCGACCGATAAGTTATATTTTTGCAGTAACTAAGGGCACATAGCAGGTGCACCACACTGGTAAACACATGTTCCAACTCAAAATAGCCAGTCAACACCAGCCTTTACCCCTTTATCTGCTTAGCTATTCTCCTTTTCTATGGAACTCCATCAACTCCCCATTGAGCAACTGCTCCCCCCAACCATCGCAGCCGCCATCGATGCCGGCCGCGCCATCATGGACATTTATACGCACCCCGATACCGACTGGCAGGTGGAGCGCAAGGCCGACAATTCGCCCCTTACGCTGGCCGACCGCCGTTCGCACCAAGTGATAGCCCGTGCACTGGCCCACACGCCCTACCCCTTGCTCAGCGAAGAGGGCATTCACACCCCCTACAACGAACGCAAGAACTGGCAAACCCTATGGATTGTTGATCCGCTCGACGGAACCAAAGAGTTTTTAAAGCGCAACGATGAGTTTACAGTCAATATAGCCTTAGTCCACTGCGGTGTTCCGGTAATGGGAGTTATCTACATTCCCGCCAAACACACCCTTTACTGGGGTTGCGAGGGTCAAGGAGCCTTTACAGCCCCGGTCTGCCCTACTGACTTTACAGTAGGCCAGGCCCAACCCCTGCCGCTGGCTCATGAGGACACACGGCCCTTCCGCGTAGTAGCCTCGCGCTCACACCTATCGCCCGAAACGCAAAGTTTTATAGACAACCTGTGTCGCACACATGGACAGGTTGAAACTGTCAGCGCAGGCAGTTCGCTCAAACTATGCCTCGTGGCCGAAGGCAAGGCCGATGTTTATCCCCGCATGGCTCCCACCATGGAGTGGGACACAGCAGCCGGACATGCCATAGCCCGGGCTGCAGGTTGCACCGTTACACATGCCGAAACCGGAGAGCCCCTGCAATACAACAAGGAAGACCTTCATAACCCCTACTTTGTAGTAGCCCGCTAACCGGCAGCAGGCAGTCCTCCAACTTTATTATATTATCTGCTATTCATGAGTTTCCAATCCGTTTTCGTTGTCATTGTCCTGGCTTTTATCCTGCTGGCTCTGATTAAAGACCGCATGCGTCCCGGCTTAGTGCTGTTATCGGGTGCAGTGGTCTTTCTGTGTGCCGGCATCCTTACCCCGCAGGAGATGCTTGAAGGATTTGCAAACAAAGGCATGATAACAGTGGCTATGCTCTTTTTGGTGAGCGAGGGGGTGCGACGTTCGGGCTTGCTCGAACGGCTGCTGCGCAAACTCCTTCCACACAACCAGGAGGCTGGCATTTGCAGCACGCAGGTGCGCATGCTGCCTATCGTTTCGTTTATTTCGGCCTTTCTCAATAACACTCCGGTAGTAGTAATCTTTGCCCCCATGGTGCGCCGATGGGCCGAAAAACACGGAATTTCGGCCACCAAACTCTTGATTCCACTCTCGTATGCCACAATTTTAGGCGGAGTATGCACCCTCATAGGCACCAGTACCAACCTGGTGGTTCACGGCATGGTGATTGATGCCGGGTTCAAGGGCTTCTCAATGTTCGAACTCGGCAAGGTGGGACTTGTTATTTGTTTTACAGGCCTGCTCTACCTTTTTGTTTTTTCGAAGCACTTACTACCCAACAGCCGTGCACAACGCGACGAACTTGCCCCGGGCGGCGAACTGGGCAAAGGACTCAACCGCATCGAAGTAGTACTGGGTGCCCGTTTTCCGGCCATTAACCGCAAAATCTTTGACTTCGACTTTAAGCAAAAGTATGGCGCAACCATTCTCGAAATCAAGCGGGGTGGCAACACCATCATTATGCATGACATGCGCCGTGAGCGCTTTCGCGAAGGCGATACCCTGGTACTTCTGGCCGACAACAGTTTTATGGAAAACTGGGGTGACTCTTCGTTCTTCCTGATGGTGTCGAACGGCAAAGACCCCGAGTCGACCATGCCCCGCTGGAAGCGCTGGCTATCGGTAGGGCTGCTTGTACTCATGATTGCAGGTGCTACGATTGGCGAACTTCCGGCTGTACGCGAAGCCTTTCCGGCTATGAAGCTCGACATGTTCTTTTTTGTAAGCGTTGTAACCATCCTGATGGCCTGGCTCAACCTTTTTCCGGCACGCAAATACACCAAGTTCATTTCGTGGGACATTCTTATCACCATTGCCTCGGCCTTTGCTATCAGCCGGGCCATGCAAAACTCGGGTATGGCCGATGCCGTAGCCTCGTTTGTTGTAGGACTAAGCCACGAATACAGTCCACTCGTGCTACTGGGGGTTATCTTTATCATTACCAATCTCTTTACCGAATTGATGACCAACAATGCGGCTGCAGCCCTTGCCTTTCCCATCTCGCTCTCAATAGCCGAACACATGGGGGTTAGCCCCATGCCATTTTTTGTAACCATCTGCATGGCTGCATCTGCCAGTTTCAGCACTCCTATTGGCTACCAAACCAACTTGATTGTACAAGGTATCGGCAATTATCGCTTTGGCGACTTTGTACGCGTGGGCTTACCGCTCAACCTCATGGCCCTTGTTATTACGGTACTGCTGGTACCCGTGTTTTGGCCTTTCTAAAAAAAGAGAACTTCGCAGGCCGCAGATATAGCCTGCTACCTGCAGCACAGCATTTGTACAACTCCATCAAACTTCAATGCTATGAAAAAGATTATTAACCCTTTTGTCCATCTCGAAGGCTATAACTGCTTTGGCTGTGCCCCCCAAAACCCGCTCGGCGTGAAGATGGAATTCTACGAAGACGGCAACGACATTGTTTCATTTTGGCAACCTAAACCCGAATACCAAGGTTGGCTCAACACGCTGCATGGGGGCATACAGAGTGTTCTGCTCGACGAAATATGCGGTTGGGTAGTGATGCGCAAACTGCAAACGGCGGGCGTGACCTCAAGAATGGAAACGCGCTTTCTACACCCGGTGCGTACCAACGGGGGACAAATCACCCTCCGCGCACACATCGTGGAGCAACGCCGCAACCTCATTACCATCGACGCCACCCTGACCGACAGCGATGGCAAACTCTGCTCTACGGCACGTTGCACCTACTTTGCCTTTCCACCAGACAAAGCTCAGAGCGACATGCACTTTCAGGGCTGCGAAACCGAAGAGTGAGCCCACATTAGTGCTTGCTCAAAGCATATTTGGGTCATTTTACCAATATACCATCGGGTACCGATATTTCTTGTTATCGGCACCCGATGTTTTTTTGTTGCATGCGATATAAATCCTTTATCTGCTGATAATTAGCCCATTCAGGTCTAAAAAGCAGTTGTTGACTTGTAAAAATGTTGCAAACACTTGCACATTTGTAGCCATGAACGATTTTTTTAGTTCCATGCAACATGTGTTTCGGGCAATTTGGATGTTGCATTGTACTTTTGCATTGTCAAACGACAAGAACGGAGGTTCGATTCTTTGCGTCAGGCTACCCAATAAGCACGATGCATAAGATTTAATAAAGTACCCCATTAACCAACACATATTACTTTAAAGCCTAAAAACACTATACGTATATCAGGCGCACCAATTATCAGGGACTGCACAACCCCTTAGGATACAGACAAAACCAAAGTCGGCATGCCTATGAATACAACCGCATGCAATAGGACGAACCGGCATTTGCAACGCAGGCAATTAAAGCGATTGAATATGCCAAACACTTAAACAAAAAATACATAGATAGGTTATATTATATACTCGGTAAAAAGGTTGTTAAGGAAAGAATGGAATAAGGAACATTTCCGAGTAGTGTTCCGATTCCGGCTGGGAAGTATCTTAACTTCGGACGAAGGCTTTATTACTTCCTGCAAAACGGCTCCAATGATAGGTATCATTGGAGCCGTTTGCTTGTTTTGAGCTAAAAACTCTGCTTGCAAAAGGTTACTGCAGCCGTTGTTGCAAAGCAGGCTGCAGGCTCATAACTATTCGCGCTTGGCATAGTCGCTCGGACTCATACCAAAATACTCGCGGAAGCACTTGGTTAAATAGCTGGGAGTTGAAAAACCAACTTCATAGGCCACTTCAGATACTGTTTTTTCGGTTCGCGTCAGTATTTCGGCCGCCTTCTTTAAACGTGCCACCCTCAAGAGTTCGACGGGCGAATATCCGGTAAGCGACTTTACCTTGCGGTAGAGCTGACTTCTGCCTAACCCCATTTCAGTAGCGAGATCCTCGACCGTCAGATCTGAATTTCCCAAATTTTGCTCTATCAATGCGCGGAATCTCTCGGCAAAACCTTTATCGAGTTCGCTCACATCGGCCATGGCTATGGTAGCTTTGTCGGCAAAGAAGGCCTGCAAACGCCTTCGGTTTGCAATCAGATTGCGCAGGCGGGCCCTGAACATTTCCGGACTAAATGGTTTTGAAATATAAGCATCAGCTCCACAATCAAAACCAGCTATACGCTGCTCATCGAGTGTGCAGGCCGTAAGCATCATAACAGGAATGTGAGAGGTTTGCCACTCGTCCTTGAGTCTGCGGCAACATTCCCATCCATCCATCACCGGCATCATCACATCGCAGACCACAGCATCGGGCATCAACTGGCGAGCTCTGGCCAAACCTTCCTGCCCATTTACAGCCTCCTCAACCGCATATTCATTGCCCAGAAGGATGCGCACATACGAACGTATATCTTCGTTATCGTCAATAATCAAGATGGTAGGCACGCCCTCGTTCGATTGAACACTCTGAACTTCTGCCGGCAAGGGCATACGGCAACCCGTAACCTGCTGCTGCCCGCTCAAGCATTCAACAACTGGCTGCTGCAACATACCTTCCTGCAAGTGGGCCATTGTGGAAGGCTCATGGGGCGCAGGGCCCACGGGGTGCTTATGTTCAAAGTTGCCTGCAGCCGCAAGTACAGCCTCATCGTTGGTACAAGGTATGGTTACAGTAAATCGCGACCCTTTTCCAGGTATGCTTTGAGCACGCACGGTTCCCCCATGAAGCTCAACATAAGCCTTAACCGTTGCCAACCCAATGCCCGAGCCCTCATAACTGGCATCTACCTGGTAAAAGCGGTCGAAGATGTGACTGATTTTTTCTTGATCGATGCCCTGCCCTGTATCTTCAATCTCAATACGCATGCGGCGTCCCTGCTCTACATCTTCAATAAGCGCCATCCGCACGTTAACCTTACCGCCTTCGGGCGTAAACTTAAAGGCATTCGACAAAATATTATATACCACACTCTCCATCTTCGGCGGATCGAGCAAACCTTCCACGGCTTGTTCCCCTTGTTTAGGTTGTGGGCACTCAATGTGGTAGCGTATCATTTTTTTACTGGCAAGAGCCTTAAACGGTTCACACCAATACTGCAGCGACTTACCAAGGTCAACGCGCTGCAAATGCAGTTTCAGTTTTCCTGCTTCAAACTTTCTGAAGTCGAGCGTTTGGCCCACAAGCCTCAGCAAGATATCTGTATTTGAACGGATGATGCCCAACAAGCCTCGCTGCTCGGCATTCAAATTCGTCATACCCTGCAACTGCTCCACAGGAGCTTGTATCAACGTAAGGGGGGTACGCAAATCGTGCGATACCTCCGTAAAAAATGTCAACTTTGACTGTGTCGTTTCCTGTAATTCCTTGGAGAGTTTAACTAACTGGTCGCGCTGCTCCTCGAGCTTACGCTTTTGACTGGCAAGTTCCTCATTTCGGCTCACAGTCATGAAGTAAACTCTCAAGCCCACCGACAACACAATGCCGATAAGCACAATAATTGTTATGCAGGCTATGAGCAGCATGTTCTGCATGGCATAACGCGAGAGTGACCGGTCGAGTTGCCCCCCCAATTTGTCTATACGCTTTTCGCTCTCGTGCATTTGGTCGCTCTGCATGCGATACACACGCATTGTCACTGGGTTTATAACAGCCGACTTGAGTTTGGCATCGCGCTCAAAGGGGTCTTTGCGTAATATACGCAGAGCTGTCTGCACCACCTTTTCGCCTCCGGTAGGATAAACGAACGAAGCTGCAAGTTCACCCCGCTCCACATTGCTCAAACCACCGTCGGGAGTTGCAAGGCCGTCGATGCCTACCACCGGAACCTGATGGCCTAAACGTACAGCCGCCCGGTGAATTTTCACTCCCATACGATCGTTGTGCGCAAAAATCATATCGGGCACAACACCATGCTTAAAAAGCGAATCAATCTGCCGGTCTACTTCATTACCTTCCCAACCGGCTTCAATTTGAGCTATCAGTTTTACATCCGAGGCCTGGTTGATGGCTTGCATAAAGCCCTCATGACGCTCTTGAGCAGCAGTTGCGCCCATTTGTCCGGTAAACTCGGCAACTGTTCCTGCCTCATTGAGATGTGCATTTACAAAACATCCAACATCATAACCCAGAGCTCGATTGTCGGCTCCGATAAAAGCTGTATACTTGTCGGATAATATTTTACGGTCTACTACTACTACAGGAATTCCCATCCCATAGGCTTTTTCGACTACGGGGGTGAGTTGCTTGGCTTCATTGGGCGAAACAATCAAAAGGTCCACCCCTTCATCTATTAAACTGTCTATTTGCCTAATTTGGCGCTCGCTATCTTCGTTGGCTGAACGGATATCGAGCGACACCTTCTTGTTATAGAAAGAGGCTTCGCGCATCATTTCCTTATTCATCTGCTGTCGCCAGGTATCGTTGCTGCATTGTGACACACCTATGCGATAGGTGGCTTCCTGGCGGTTACATCCGGCAAACAGACAGAATACAAATAAGAATATAAGGCTTGATAAGAGATGCTTCATCATATGAATGCACGAATTTTTAAAGGGAATTGCATATTTCATACCGCAAAAGTCTATAACAGTTCACACTGTTGCAGAGTGCTACCTACCTGCATAGGGTGTTATCTTAAGTTTCTCGGAACACGTACACTACCTGACCCGAGAGCTATGCTCATACAGCAAATTGCTTTTGCTGTCGCAAAGATACTATTAAGTCAAGTTTTTTTACACCTCCTACAGCTGCATTTTTACTTTTAGGTGTCATTTTTGTTTGCTTGCCACTTGCTGCAAACTAAAGCTACTTACGCCTTTTGCATCGTTAATCCTATACGGCAAGCACCTTTAAGGGAGTCAAGTAAAGGCATGGCATAGTGCTAAGACACTACACTCTATTCTGCGCTGGCTGCCATTCAAGCACAAACAAAAGCAACACGTTTTCTGAACGCAAAACAGCCTGCAAACGAGGGGGGCTTACTGGTAGGCATCAAATAAAATCGACATGTACAAAACGCCACATCGATCATCCCGAGCAATGTGGCGAAAAACGAAAAAGATGAAAAAGAAATTATTAAACTGCAGGTTCAACTTACACCTTGAGTCCTAACTGATGCTATAGACTCTGGTACATTATTTATTTCTATTTAAATTCTTACGCTTAAGTAATAATGGTTGTAAACCTGCATTTACTTTGCAAAAGTACGTAACATGGCTAATAATCACAAATAACACATACCTTGAAAAGCACTGATAAATCATATTTTACGTATCTTTGTACCTTTAAATCAGTTAACGTAAAAATTCATACCATGATTCTTAATAAAATCCATTGGATTAAGCTGCTACCGTCCCATGTCATTGAACGCGAAGACACCCTTATCGACCGTCAACGGCTCATTCTATTTATTTACTACAATGTAGCCATTTTCTTAGGACTAATTGCTAATTTACTGAGCCTTACAGGCCCACAGAAAACCTTTAATTTCATTCTTAATTCCTCCTACTTCGCACTCGTCATCATCTTTTTTCTTGCCTACATCTTGCAGAAAATTCAACTCACCACAGCACTAATTTCAGTTAGTTTTACGGCACAGGTTGTTACTACTATCGAAATGATACATGCTGCTCTCGAACCTACCGAGTACAACCGCATGCTTATTGTTGCCAACATGGCACTTTTAGCAACCAACGTACTCTTTTCAATCGTAGCTTACCTCAAACGCAGCGCCTGGTTCTTATGCGCCATTGCACTGGGCACTTACTGGCTGTGTACACTCCTTTCACACGATGAATCGATGGTTAATTTTGGGTTGGTATTTACCTTGAGCTTTGTACTCTTTACACTGATGGGCCAAAAAATCGTAGATAGTTTTTATAAAATATCGGAAGAGAACTATTTGCTTAAAAAGGACGAAATGGAACTGCTGCACGTACTCAGACTCGATAAAGAGCAAATCAGGGCTTACATCCAACTGGCCCGCAAGGAGCATACTAACGCACGTACCGCTTCGCTCCTGAAAATGATGGACGAAAAGAAACAACAAAACATCATCAGCAACGTACAGAACTACTTGACGGAACGGGCTACACAGCTCAGCGACATCAAAAAAGCACTGCCCGAACTGACACCCTCCGAAATTGAAATTTCCAGACTCATCCTGCAAGGCAAAAAACTGGGCGAAATTTGCAGCATTCTAAACAAATCTGAGTCAAACATCAATAGTCAGCGGGCTCACATCCGTAAAAAACTAAACATGAACCCTACCGACAACCTTTATCAAACTCTGCTCGAACATATGCAGACCCCTCTGTTAAAAGAATGAAGCTCATAAACTAACGTTCCTGATTATTCATATTTTTAAAGACGCTTGAAGAGCGTCTTTAAAAGTACATATCAACTTCATTTTCGGACAGGCTGATGGCCTGGAAGCAACTTCTGCTCCAACACAAGCACAACAAATATTTTACCGGCACAGCGCCTCGCACACACGGTCCTGAAAGGCCTGGGCATCGGCATTGCGGCGTATGCCTTGATTCATGATGCTGAAACAAAGCACATGGCCGCGCGATGTAGTGCAGTAGCCTGCCAGCGTGCTCACCCCTTCAACCGTACCCGTTTTGGCTCGCACATTGCCCGCAGCAGGAGTTCCCTTCATGCGCTTACGCAATGTTCCATCTTCGCCAGCTACAGGCAACGATGGCAACAAATGATTATAGATGGCCGAATTGCTGTAGGCAAAACAAAGCACCCGGCCCAAAAGTTCGGGACTCAGGTAATTATAGAGCGACAGGCCCGACCCATCGGCCACTTGGTAATGGGCTGGTTGTAGGCCCAACTTTTCGATCAACGCATGAACCTTGGCTACTGCCTGCTTGCGTCCGGCGCCTGCACAACCACTGCTGGCAGCCAACTGATAAAAGAGCGACTCGGCAAAGGAGTTGTTACTCTTTTTCATCATCGGCAACAATATCTGGTCGATGGTATGCGTACGCTCGCAAATGGGACTAAGATTTTTGGCCAAACGCTCCAAAACAACATCGCCATTCCATACTATGCCAACTTCTGCAAGGGCTTGACGCAGTTTTTCGGTAAAACGATCACGATTTTGGTAAAGCAGCGGAGTCAGGGGTACAGTATCGTCATCCCAACACCAGCCCCACCCCATACGGTCGGTGTCTTTAAGCGTTAAATCTACCCTTATCGGCTCGGATATTCGCCTGACTCCCTGCTGCAGGAGGGCCTGCACAAAGGCTTGCATATCGTCGGCACCAAACAGCGGGTCATAGCCGGCACGGATGCTCACCCGGCCCGTAGATTTGTCGTAATACAGCGCTGTACGATACCGATAGTCGCCTCCCAACGTATAAAGGGCTGTTACAGCTGTAAGCGTCTTGACTGTCGAAGCCGGACGCATCGTCTGCTTCGATTGGTATTCAAACAGCAACTCGTCGGCCGTAAGGTCATAAACATAAATACCCACTTGCGAACGCACAAAAAGTTCGTCGTCGAGCAGTTCCTTCATACGCTCCCGCAACTTGCGGTTGCTGACGGCTACATGGGCCGACGCGGTTACTGCCTTCGCGCAAAAGGTATGCGAGGCTGCAACTGCAGGTAACTTTGGTAGTGCAAACGAAGCAGGAAAAGAACTGACAAAAACAGCGAATAGCGAAAATAATATACGGTACATCATGTTGAATCTGAGTTGATTTCCAAAGTTACGAATTTATTGGCTGACTTTTGAGCCTGACTCGCTAAAATTAAACTGCCGGGTAAGAGATTTTACAATACGTGTTGAAAACTCTACACCCTACATTCGTAAGTTTAAAGCTGACTGCTACCTCCAACCACCACAGACCAACTGTACCACGCTCCGCACACTATATGCTGCAACCTGGCAAAACGCAGGCGGCTGCAAGCATAAATTGACGGAAACAAAACAATCTGTAGCATAAAGGGAGATACAAAGATTAACCCCAGGGTTTGGTTTGGAAAAAACTAAAGAAACTTTTATAGGTTAACAGTAACGAAAACAAAAATGGCAACTACGCGTTTCACAACGCACAGTTGCCTCACAGAACTTATATAG
>CALCVT010000014.1 GCA_937906495.1 uncultured Prevotella sp. | reverse complement strand
TTATTAACTAACAATGAATTCGACACTGTTGCATTGTCTGTTTGAATTCAGGAACCAAAATAATAAAAAACTAAGTATTTATGAAGAAGACTACGCTAACATGGTTGTTGGCGGCAGCAAGCTTCACCGGCTTGTCGGCGCAGACCAACACCCAGCCTTCGTTCAAACAATACAAGTTTGACGACCAGGCAACCATTAGCCAAATGTCCGACAACGGACTTTGGGCAGTAGCCTCTGGAGCCGATCCCAACAATCCTACCCAATCGGTAGGTGCCCGTATCATCAATGTGAAGACGGGTGAGGTTAAAACGTTGATCGACCAGCTCAACGCCGACACTATCTTCAGTAACTCGGTGGGCGATGTGACCAACGATGGTAATATTGCCGTGGGCGAACTGAACTCTCGCCCTGCTTATTATTCAGTTTCGACCGGAAAATGGACTTATCTGCAACTCGATGGCGATGCTGATAGAGGTTATGCCAGCAGCGTAACCCCCGATGGTAAATATGCGGTAGGTCTTTTGAACTATTCGGATGCCAGCCGCTTGTATGAGGAAACTGCTGCACTCTGGGACCTCAGCACCGGTAAACTGGTTCAGACGCCCGGACTGCCCACCAAGGACATGTCGCACGAGGACCAGAAGATGAACCGCTTTATGGGCATCTCGGCCGATGGTACTAAAGTGCTCGGTTGTATGTCGTATAGCTACCTGCCTGCAGGAAACGACCTCGGCGGTGTGTTCTGCTATGTGTACGATGTAACGAACAAAAATTATAAGGTGATTGGCTTTACGGAGTCTGAAACCGATCGTTGGACTCCCCATGTAGACGGACTTTACTTTGTGGCCGACTGCAAAATGAGCAACGATGGTAACTGGGTGACTGGTGGTGCCTATATGGTAAAGAAGCAAGCCGGAAGCGAATTCCCCTCTGAATACGAAATTCCTTATCGCTACAATGTCAGCACCGGTAAAATTGAGGTGTACGACGATGGCGAGAGCATCGAAAAATATGGTTGGACTATCGATAACCAGGGTAACGTGTTCGGTGCAGGTCCGGCAGCAAGCCCCTACCGCGACTTTGTAGTGCGTAGCGGTAACTACTGGATTGAGTTTGCACAAACCATCAAGCAGAAGTATGGAATGGACATCCTTGCTTCAATGAACCAGACCAACTCTGGTACTCCTGCAGCCGTATCGAACGATGGATTGACCATGGCCGTAATTATCGGTCCGGGCGAAAGCTATATTGCCAATATACCCGAACGCTTTACCGACATTGCAGCATCGACCAACCTGTTGGGTTCGTACCAGGTATTCCCCGCACAGAGCACAGCCATTTCAATCCTCAACACCGTAACCCTTACCTTCGATCGCAATGTCAAGGTGGTAGGTGCTGCTAAGGCTGTAACACTGAAAAAGAAGATTGGCGGGGCTGAAGTTGCCAAAGCTGTAGGTTTTAAGGCCGAAGGCAAAACGGTAACCATCACCTTCCGCAATGCAGCTCTTTCAGACAATAACCGTCCCTATGAACTGATTATCCCTGCACGTACCATCTGCATTGATGGCGACCAAAGCCGTGTGAACAGCGAAATCAAGGTAAGCTACCGTGGCCGTACCGAAGCTCCTGTCAAGATGACTACAGCCAGCCCCAAGGACGGTGCAACGGTAGGTAAGTTCGACCTCACCACCAGCCCCTTGATGATTACCTTCGACGCAGCTGTCAAACTGACCGACAGCAACGTACGCGGTAAACTCTATCAGGGCGACAGCAAAGAACCCTTTGCTGAACTCCTCCTTGCAACGAACGATGTAAACGTACTGGCATACCCTGCTACCGTGCAGTACCTGTACAAGGATGTTGACTACCGCGTAGAAATTCCTGCAAACATTCTTACGGAGGTTACCGGTAATGAAAAAACGGGTAACCAGGCCATCACACTCCATTACAAGGGCGCTTATGAGCGCGAAATTTCGTACGACGATAACGTACTCTTCAGCACCGACTTTGCCAACGGCGTGAACGACATGCTCGTGCTCGATAACGACGGCAACAACCCGAGCCAGGAATCAGTAGCCATTGGTATTGACAAGGCTCATTACGGATGGGCACCCGTACGCGACAACGAAAAGAGCGATATGGCTGTAGCCTCCACCTCTATGTACAGCCCCGCCGGACAGAGCGACGACTGGATGGTTATTCCGCAAGTACGCATTGTCGACCAGCTTTGCAAGCTCACCTTCCAGAGCCAGGGCTACAAAAAGTCGGCACAAGACCGCCTCAAGGTTTATGTATGGGAGAGCAACAACATGTACAACGCGCTCAGCTCCGAAGTGGTAGAGAAAATCCGCAAGGAAGGTAAGCTCGTTTACAATGAGGTGCAGAACCCCGGTAAGAACGAAGACGTGCTCGAAGGCGACTGGACCGACAACGCCATCAGCCTGAAGGAATTTGCCGGAAAGAACGTTTACATTGCTTTCCTCAACGACAATAACAACCAGAGCGCCGTATTTGTTGACAACGTCAAGGTGCTCCACGAACTTCCCTTCTACGTAGCTGTTACCAGCGACGAAACCGTAGTCAACAAGTCAGAGAATACGATTAAAGGTATCATTGACGTTCGCGATGAGAAGGAAGTATTCACTACGCTCAACATCGTACTTAAGAACGCCGAGGGCGAGCAGGTAGACAAAATCGAGAAGAGCGGACTCAGCCTCAAAAAGGGCGACAAGTACGAGTTCAGCTTCAGCAAGCCCCTTCCCATAGAAGTAGGCGAAATCAACAATTACACCTTGGTAATCCGCCTGAACGAAACCGAAAACAGCCTGAGCAAGTCTGTTAAGTCGCTTGCCTTCAAGCCCGTTAAGCGTGTCGTACTCGAGGAGTTTACCGGTACCGACTGTATAAACTGTCCGCAGGGTCACGTTGTAATCGACAACCTCCACAAGTATTACGGCGACCTCTTCATCCCCATGGCACTCCACTGCTACACTGGCGACCCCTTCTCGGCTGGCGTAACCGACTATGCTGCCTTCCTGAACCTCACTGCAGCTCCCTCGGGTATGGTACAGCGCAGCGGAACCATCAGCTTCCCCATGTCGCAAGTGGGTGGTGATTACACCCCCGTAGCTCCCGAAGGTTCAGCTCCCAACTGGATGGCACTCGTAGCTGCCGAACTCGAAAAACCAGTTGAAGCCGAAGTATCTGCTACAGCAGCTGTTGACGAAAGTGGTAGCTACTACGCTGTTCCCGTCAACGTGAAGTATGCCCTTAATGGCAAGGAAATGAACCACAAGGTATTTGCCGTAGTACTCGAAAACGGACTCGTAAGTTTCCAGAAGAACGGCTTTTCCTCTATCGAAGATGCCGACCTCGGCGAGTGGGGCAAGGGTGGTAAGTATGGTATGGATATTGTGAATCCCTTCACCTTCGACCACGTAGTTCGCGGCTGGTATGGCAACACCTTTACCGGTACGGCCGACCTCCTGCCTGCCGATGTAACTGCCGGTCAGACTTACACAATCGACCTCCGCTTTAACGTGCCCTCTCAGGTTTCGAAGGCTAAGAATACCGACATTGTTGTGATGCTCTTCGATGGTAATACCGACAAACTCATCAATGCTTGCATAGCCAAGGTTGGTGTTTCATCTGGTATTGAAGACACTACTACCGGTACGCTCGATGCCATTCAGGTAAGTGCACATGCCGGCAAAGTAACGGTACAGAGCCCCGTTGATGCAGCTGTACAGGTAGTTTCGGTTGATGGCCGTGTAGTAGCTCAAGGCAACGGCAACGGCGCCATCAGCATCGACGTACCTGCCTACCGTGGCGTAGCGCTCGTACGCATTGCAACTGCCGAAGGCAACCTCGTTAAGAAGGTTGTACTTTAATCTCACCTATTAAACACAAGGCAACTGACAAAGACCCTCCCCGCCGTAAATTTATCTGCCGGCGGCTCTTTGACTGTTGCCTTGTGTCTATTTTTAAGTCAGCTCTTGCTGTGGCATGGGTAGACATATACCCCCTGAAGCAATCTATTATTCACTTAATTTTTACTCCTAAGTTATGCAATCATTAACTACTCTCATTCAACTGCAGAAGCAGTCGTATCGTTGGCTGATGGTGCTCCTCCTGGCCTGCTTGGGTTCAGGATTGTTGCACGCTGCCAATAAAGACCATGGTGCACTCGAACTGGGCAAGGCTTACGAGTTCGATGCCTATTCGTCGGTAAGCGGCTACTACACCGCTCAAACCGAGGGCATGCTCAAAGTATCGCACAGCGGTGGCGAATTTATTTCGGTTTATAGCGATGAGGCCCACGCTAACGAAATTATGTGCGACCGCAACTACGATGCCGACGGACGCATCTACTATGAACTACCTGTAAAATCGGGCGAAACGTATTACTTTTACAACAGTTTCTCCATGACCAAGGGCACTTTTACGCTCAGCATGATTGGTGCCGAAGCAGCCCTCGAACTTGTGTCGGTAACTCCAGAAAACGGCAGCACCTTTACCATTGCCGGAGAACCCCAGGTAACCTTCTCCTTCTCTACAGGTATTAAAATTGATAACGTCGAAATTGTCTATGGCGACAATAACGCTCAGAAAATCAGCTCGCGTGTAGCTGGTGTAAACGTTACCATTTTCCCAAAAGCCGATATTTATGCCCTCATGAAGAGGGGCTCAATCAAAGCCGGCGATACGTTCAAACTTCGCCTGACCAACGTGCGCATGGCCGGTAACGAGGCCATCAAGTATGGCACCGATGGTATTTGTGAGGTTGCTTACGTATGCGCAGCCAAACCTGTTGAGGTGGTAGCAACTTCCGGACTCCTGGCACAGGGTAACAGCTTCAAATCATTTTGGAACAAAGGCGACGAAAATGGCATTCTGCGCATCGAGTTCGACGGTGACCTGCAGGTTCCCGAGTCAAAGAGCACCGAGCAGTTTGTACAGTTGAGCTATGGCGACTTTGAGGCTGAGGACTACTACAGCGAAAAACTCCCTTACACGGTCGAGGGTAAGGTGTTGCTTTGCGACTTTACCGGCAAAATGCGTTTGCCCTCCAACATGTTGCAGTCGGGCAAGGAATACGAGAACATCGTAGTCAAGATTACCGGTGTGCGTGGTGCCGATGGCAATTTTGCCTACAACGAAAATGCAGGTTCGTTAGGAAGCTTTACCTATACGCTTAAATACCAAAAGGTGAGCATCGAACTCATCACTGAGTTTACACCCGCTTCCGGCTCTTCGCTCGAGGGTGTTGAGGCCATCGAACTCTGGATGACCGACTACAATAAGTTCAGCTTCGATGGCATCCGCTTTGCATATACCGACGGCGACAAGCAGGCCGAAGTAGTGACCAAGGACTACACGGCCACTCCCGATGCCAGCATCGAAGGTTCGTACGTGCTGCGCATTCCCGTGCCTGCCGAGGTAGCCGGCAAAAAGAATGTAAAGTTGAGCTTCGTTAACCTGCTTGCAGCCGATGGCGTAGACTATAGCGACCAACTCACTGCAACTTACAATGTTGAAGGACAGGCTGAAGCCTTCGAGGTCATTCCTGCAAACGGCAGCAAGGTTGAATCGCTCGCTGAGGTACGCCTCACCTTCCCCGGTGAAACGGTGGTTTCGCTCAACACTGATGCCGGCAAGCTCCTTCTGACCAAGCAAGAAGGTCAGACCGTTGAGATGCCCCATGCCGAGTTGGCCACCGATGCCCTCAACGTGATCAAGCTGCGTACGGCTGCTCCCGTTACCGAGCAGGGCATTTACACCATTACCATTCCGCAGGGCTACGTGCTTGATGCCGCCTTCGAGCCGATGGAGGCTCTCACCCTCATCTATGGTGTAGGTGTAGAAACCGGCATCAACGAGGTTGTCAGTGGCAACGCTGCCCTCCGCGAGGTTTATACCATCGACGGCAAGCTTGTTCCAGCCACGGTGACCAACCTTCCTGCCGGCCTCTACATTGTTAACGGCAAGAAGGTATTGGTTAAGTAACCCACAGCCTTTAGCATCCACATTCTAAAATAGCAAAGCCTCCCCGGCCCTCGTTCGTAGGGCATCGGGGAGGCTTTCCTGTTTCAGTAACCGGTTTCTTTACTTCGTTTTTAGGGCCTTTCGGCAGTCGGGATTTTAAAAACTTTAAACCGCCTCCCGAACGTTCCAGTCCCCTTTCTGTTTTTCTACAATCCACCCACCGTTTTTGCTGCCCTCCGGCAGGTGGCTTGCAGCAGGGTTTTGCTGCAAAATGTGGCGGGCCGGAGGCTTCTGAACGAATTGTGTTTCCTAAAATTGCCTATTACGGAAAAAATGACGAAATTAGCGTGCCTGATTCTGCGCCGACACCAGGCAGTGCCGGTGTGGAGGGGGGAAACTCAAACCAAGCGTCCTGTCTGGCACAGCGTCAACCGCATGTCCGTTGACGGGACAGACCACCATTTACGAACAACCATTTCCTATGAACAAGCAGCAATTAGCTAACAGAATATGGGCTTCGGCCAACCGTATGCGCTCTAAGATTGAGGCAAACGAATACAAGGATTACATCCTTGGCTTGATTTTCTATAAATTCCTCTCAGATAACGAGGTGAGTTACCTGATGAACAAGAACGGCTGGACCGACGACGATATGCCCGATTTGGTTGAAGATTACGACGATGAGGACATGGTGCAGATGATAGCGTTGTGCCAAAACAACATAGGCTACTTCATTGAGTACAAGCACTTGTTCGGCACCTGGCTCAAGGGCGATGGCGAGTTTAATGTGGGGGTGCTGAGCAGCGCCCTCAACAGCTTCGACCGCCTGGTGAGTCCGCAATACCAAGGTGTGTATAAAGACATCTTCAGAACCTTGCAGGCCGGACTGAGCAAACTGGGTACCGATGCCACGGCGCAGACCAAGGCGCTGAAAGAACTTATCAAACTGATCAAGGACATTCCCACCGATGGCAGTCAGGACTACGACGTGCTGGGCTATGTGTATGAGTATTTGATCAGCAACTTTGCAGCCAATGCCGGCAAGAAGGCGGGTGAGTTCTATACGCCTCACGAAGTAGCTATCCTCATGTCGGAAATCGTGGCG
>CALCVT010000013.1 GCA_937906495.1 uncultured Prevotella sp. | reverse complement strand
GATTTATTCAACTCGCTAAAGCCTGTGGCTGATTCGAGGCTGTAAAAAGCAAGAATAATATGGAATATGACCCGGTAACTTATCGAATAAGTTACCGGGTCATATTCTATTTGCCTTAGTTGTAGCTTTTCAAAAAACTGAGCAGAAAATCAAATGAGCGGATTGCGCATATTCAAAACTTTATACCCAATACTGAAGTGCAATGCGGACTCTGTGCAAAAAGTAAGGGGTGTATAAATTTATGCACGAGGTGTGGAAAACATTTCACTTCGGTTATAAAAAGGTTGGCTTTTCACTACGTTTTGTTTGCTCGGTTTATTCAAGGAGTTGTAGTTGATGAGGCTGTTTGAGCTACACCATCCTTTGGCTTTACAGTCTTTTTGTCTGATTTTACACTTCCTTCCTGGGGCTCAGCTATACTCTCCGTAGATGTTTTTGATGTTTTTTCCGGGGGCGTGGCTGTGCCTTTTTCGGCAGTTGTATTTGTACCGGCAGAAGTGCCTGCAGCTGTGTTCACCTTGGGCGTATGGTGGTGGGTAGTGTCTTTGCGCACTATGCTGTCGGCTGGTGTTCGTGGTGCGTAGTGGCCGTTTTGCTGTTTAAGGAAGTGCTTCATTTTGTTGCTTACCGACGATGCATTGACGTTGAAGATGTTGCAGGCAAAGAGTACGTCGGTAATTTTGTTTTCGTGAATGTACTGAACGATATTGCGCGTGAAGTATCGGAAGTCGACCACGTGAATTTCGCCGAAGGAGTAGAACAGGAAACCTGGCAGGGCATTTCCGAAGCTGTCTTTAATGATGAGCAGTCGGCGCGGGCTCGTTGTGCCTGTAACAACCTTGGTGAGGCGCATGTCGCTACCCATAAAGGTGCAGTAGGCACTGCCGTGTCCGTCGGGGAAGTGCATAAAGAAGGCACTTTTATAAGGTTTGCGTTCGCTCGTAACCTGGAAGTTAGCATTTATCGTATAGTCTGTATACCAGGTAGTGTAGTTCAAGCCCTTGGGCACATAGTAAACAAAGTCTTCGGGAGCATTTTTGATGGCAATATCTTTGGAGTAACCATACATGCTGCCTACAATTTTGTGTACTACGCGGCGGTCGTAGTTTGTAAGCGGTTTGAATGGGACACCGGCAGTCTGGGCAAATTTTTGGGCTGCGTAGAAGGCTCCGAGGGGTGCCCAGTGGTGGTCGGTTCGCAGGTAGATGTCTTCGGCAGCATGTTGGCCCAGAGTATGGTACACGTCGACCGCCTGTGCTCCGTCAGTCAGGTGCGCATGAATGTTGGCTATGGTGGGCCATTGGTCGTTGGTGCATTTTTTAGCCTTGTCGGGGCAGTAGTAGGCAGCTGCCGTAGGAATGACCATGCAGTAGACCTTTACCCCCGAACCCAGAGCACGGGCATAGCTGTTGGCTGCCTCGGCATAGGGAGTGCCCGACTTGCCACTGCCGCCATAGGCCATGAGTGCACGTGCTTTCTCGCCTTTCCCCACAATGATAATACCCTTATTGGCTATCTTGGCATTCTCGTTGGCTAAGCCTGTGTCTTGAAAAGGCAAATCTTCGTCTGATGTTGTAGATTTTCCGGGTGTTTTTTCGGCAGGAACTTCGGCCGAGGCGTGAAAGGTAACTTCGTCCTCATCGTTTCCAACCCGCAGTGCCAAAGCATCCTTTTGCATCATACAGAGGGTCATAAGTACATCGCGGTAGGGCTCGCTGTCGCTAAACCACGAACTGACTTCAGCCGTAAACTGGCCGTTAAGCAGTTTGTCGGTACTGAACTCCGGAAAAGTTGCGAGTTCGCGTTTTTCGAGTTCCGAATATGTGCTGCGCGGAAAAGCCGTGAACACTACCGTAATGGAGACGTATACCGCTCCGAGTAGAACGAGGAAAATCTTGTCCAGCTTCATTGCTTTGAATAGGAAGAAAAAAGGAAAAAATGGATGCTAAAAAGAAGGGGTGTACGACCTTTGGGTGTTAATGTGACCGCCCGGAATTTTATTGGGCCAGTCCGATTAGTGCTTGGGCCGTTGTGCGGTTATAGGCATGGAGCAGGTTATTGACAAAGAGTACATCGGTTATGCGGTTGTTGCGGGCATAGGCAGCTAACTTTTGGGTAAAGAAACGGAAGTCAACTACAAAAATCTCTTCGAACGAACCAAACAGGTAGCCCGGCAAGGCGTTGCCGTAGCTATCCTTTACAATCATCAGCCGGCGGCCGTTGCGGGTGCCTGTCTTGACATGAACAGTGTGAGTGTCGCCCCCCATGAAGGTGCAATAGGCGCTTCCGCTGCCATCTGCATAGTGTTTGAAAAAGTTGGCAGTCTCCGGATTGGTAGCTCCTATAACTTGTCGGTTGCTGTTCAGCCGGTAGCTTACAAAGGTTGCTGTGTAGTTGGTGTCTTTGGGGGTGTAGTAAACAAACTCCTCAGGATATTTCTTGACAATGGGCATGCGCGAAAAGCGATAAAGTGTGCCTACAAAATTGCGTACCACGTGGCGGTTGTAATTGCACAGACTATCGAATGGGACTCCTGCCTTGCGGGCAAATTCGCCCGCAGCGTAGTAGGCTGCAAGGGGCATCCAATGATGGTCGGTACGGGCATAGATGGGCTCGGCGGTACGTTGGCTCAATGGAGTATAAACGTCTATATGTTCAACTCCTTTGTCTAGACTTTTATACATAAAGTCAATTACTTGCTTTTCGTCGTTGGAGTGCGAGCGCATATCATCGGGGCAATAAAAGGCTACTGCAGTAGGTATAACCATACTATAAACGCGTGTGCCGGCTTCGAAGGCTGCTGCACAATGGTTGATGGCATTGGCATACCACACTCCGCCGGGTACAGCTCCGCCAAAAGGTTCCATGGCACGCACTTCGCTGCTATCGGCAACGACAATAATGCCTTTGCGTCCGCGGAAAGTTTTGCGTGTGCTGTCGGCAAATGATTGCAAGGGCAGGCAGGTAGCCAGGCAAAGTAGCATAAAGTATCTGAACATGGTTGGTAGCATATGGTGGCAAGTAAAAGTATAATTGCAGGTGTGGGTATTTAAAAACGTGTATAGATAAAGGCATTGTTGGTAGCTCCTACCAATAGAGCCACACTCATGCCTAGAATGGCAATAGACAATGCTAATCGTACCAGCATGCTGAGGCTGCGGCTCAGTACATTTGACGTAGGAAACACACGGGTATAGAGGCTGGTAATGGTGTCGTACACTGGCATACTGAACAGAATGGCCGTAATCCAAAGCCAAAAGTTGGCCGTGAGGGCACTCTCGGCAGCAAAGTCGTTCCATTCGCCTTGTAAACCGAAAAAGGCTGTAAAGAAACTGCCCATGCGACCCATATCGTCAAAGTAGAAAATACCCCAGCCAATAACCACTAGCAGTAGGGCATAAAGATGGAGCAGGGGAGCGGGAATGCGGTGTTGCACCTTGAGCAGTGTATGTTTCTCAATCATCACAATGAGTCCGAAGTATAAGCCCCAGATAATGAAGTTCCAACTTGCGCCATGCCACATACCCGTAAGAAACCAAACTATCAAAATATTCAGGGCCTGATGGTGGCGGTTGCCCCCTAAAGGTATGTAGACATAGTCGCGGAAGAAACTTCCGAGCGAAATGTGCCAGCGACGCCAAAAAGCCGTGATACTGTTGCAGCAGTAGGGGTGCTTGAAGTTCTCGGCAAAACGGAAACCTAAGCAGCGCCCCAAACCAATGGCCATGTCGCTGTAGCCCGAAAAGTCAAAGAAAATTTGGAAGGTAAAGGCCAATATGCCCACCCAGGCTCCCGCCATAGTGAGGTCGTGGTGGCTGTTGGCTAAAAATTGAGTGGCAATTTCAGAAAACTGATTGGCAAGAATAACCTTTTTGCCCAAACCAATGAGAAAGCGGAATGCACCCTCCGAAAGGTCGTGGGCGGTGGTGGTGCGTTGGCTTATATCGTGTGCTACGATATCGTAGCGTACAATAGGTCCGGCTATTAGCTGTGGAAACATTGAGATGTAGAGCAACAAGCCACTCAATCGCTTTTGTGCCGGGGCTACACGCCTGTATACATCGGTGAGGTAGGAAATAGATTGAAATGTATAGAAACTAATGCCTATGGGTAGGGCGATGGCAGGTATTGAAACCGGCAGTCCAAGGTCGCAGAGTGTTTGTGCAAAAAATCCAGCATACTTGAAGGTGCCGAGTAAGACCAAATTAAGAATTATGCCGCCGGCCAAGGCTGTTTTGCGGAAGTGCTGCTGGCGGTCGATGAGCAATCCGACAAAGTAGTTCAGCAGTACGCTTCCTAACATTAAAAAAACATAAACAGGCTCTCCCCAAGCATAGAATATCAACGAAAAGGCAACCAGTACTGCATTGCGCTTAGGAGCACTAGTCAATCCGGTGGTGCTGTTGCTGCGTTTATCAAGCCAAACGGCTATGAGGTAGCATAGTAAAAATGCGGGAAGAAAGACAAAGATGAAGAAGAGATCGGAAAAAACCATGTGTTGCTGAACCGTCTAAAAGTATGGGGATATAACCGCCCCCACCCCCCTAAACTTAAATGGAAAATGGTTAAGCGGGGTGGGGGCAGTGCAGTAGGAGTCTGCTGTAACTGAGGCTTTGTTGAACATGTATTGTAAGGATGTTGTTCAAGTGCTAAAGCCGCTGCAAAATTACAAAATATAATTTACTCAAAGTATTACCAGTTCAGTTCATTTTGTCAATATCTTCTTGTTGAATAGTTATTCGATACACTTTAATGCGGACTCCCGGACTTTTGCATGCAAAATGGTGTCAATGACTGTGTGCCAAGTGCCTGCAAAGTATGGATAAGAATAGTCGGATAGAGGAGTTTGATGCTAAATAGGTAAATAGCCCCATCATAAAGAGAGTAGCCTTTTAAAAACGTTTTATGAATTTCAGAATGCCAATTGCACTGAACAAAAAGAGGCGGAATGCCCGCTTTCGCTCGCTTTGCTTGTGTATTGTCTGCAATTCGGAATATAAAATGACATTTGTTCTAAAATTGTTGATTTACAGCGCAGCCGAAAAAGTAAAAATATAGGCTGACGGCTTGGTACATTCAAAAACTAAATTGTACCTTTGTACAAGTGAGGCAGCAGTAAGTCTGTGGCCTAACACTAACCATCACAATCTTATTTTATCTGACAAACATGGAAAATAACAAACCCATGCGCTTAGAACATGACCTTCTTGGTCAGCGCGAGTTGCCCGCCGATGCACTTTATGGTATCCAAACCCTTCGTGGCGTTGAAAACTTTAAAATCAGCCGTTTCCGCCTCGATCAGTATCCGCTCTTTATTAACGGACTTGCCTATACTAAATGGGCTGCTGCAGATGCCAACCATCAGCTGGGACTCCTGACCGATGCACAATATAATGGTATACAGGCTGCTTGCAAAGCAATTCTCGAAGGCAAGCACCACGACCAGTTCCCCGTAGATATGATTCAGGGTGGTGCAGGTACAAGTACCAATATGAATGCCAACGAGGTGATAGCGAATCTTGCCCTTATAGAAATGGGACATAAGCCCGGTGAATATGAGTACTGCTCTTCGCACGACCACGTGAATCGTTCGCAGTCTACGAATGATGCTTACCCTACGGCCATCCATATGGGACTCTATGCTTCGCACATGGCTCTTTTGCCGCACCTTCAGGAACTCATTGCTGCCTTGCGTGCAAAATCAGAAGCTTTTGCGCATATAGTAAAAATGGGACGTACGCAGCTTGAAGACGCTGTGCCCATGACACTTGGACAAACCTTTGGAGGCTTTGCCAGCATTCTTGAAAACGAACTGGTGCACCTTAATGAGGCTGCAGCCGACTTCTTGACTGTTAATATGGGTGCTACGGCTATCGGTACAGGTATCTGCTCTGAGCCGGGATATGCAGAAAAGTCGGTCGAGGCGCTTGCCCGTATCACAGGTTGGAATGTTGTGCTTGCTGAAGACTGGGTTGGAGCTACTTCAGACACCTCGTGTATGGTTGGCTATATGTCGGCCTTGAAGCGTGTAGCTGTGAAGATGAGCAAAATTAGCAACGACCTTCGTTTGTTGGCTAGTGGCCCGCGTTGCGGTTTGGGCGAAATCAATTTGCCTGCACGTCAGCCCGGTTCGTCTATCATGCCCGGTAAGGTAAACCCTGTTATTCCTGAAGTTATCAGCCAGGTTGCTTTCAAGGTAATCGGTAACGAATTGTGTGTAACGATGGCTGGCGAGGCTTCGCAAATGGAACTCAACGCTATGGAGCCGGTAATGGCTCAGTGCTGCTTTGAGTCAGTTGACCTTATGGCCAATGCCTTCGATACACTCCGCACGCTTTGCATTGAAGGTATTACTGCCAATGAAGACAAATGTCGCGAAGAGGTGCACAATAGCATTGGTATCGTAACTGCTCTTAACCCCTATATCGGTTACGAGCACTCTACAACTATAGCCAAGAAGGCTATGGAAACAGGTCGCAGTGTGGTTGATTTGGTACTCGAAGAAGGTATCCTTACACAGGAAGATCTTGATGCCATCCTTGATCCTAAGAACATGGTGCGTCCTGTTAAACTCGACATCCATCCCAAATGTTAATAGCAGTATCCAGGCCTGGTGTAATGCTTGGCTTGCTGAATAATTAAAAAGTCTCCCAGTGCATCAAGCACTGGGAGACTTTTTGTCTATAAGGGTTAATTTATTCTGAAAATAAGGGAAAGAAAGCGTTTTAAAAGGCTGTTGATTTGAGCCTGAGTCCTGTTGTCTCTTCAAGTCCGAAGGCCAAATTCATGTTTTGCACAGCTTGGCCGGCAGACCCCTTGAGCAGATTGTCAATACCTATGGTAACGAGCAGTTTGTTGCGGAAGCGTTCGGCATAAATCAGTCCTTTGTTGGTGTTAATTACCTGCTTCAAGTCGAAGGGACGGTTAATGTAATGTGTAAAGGAGGCTTCACTATAAAAGTCAAAGTAACAACCTTCCACCTCCTCAATGGGTGCCACACAATTGAGCAGCAGAGTGGCAAAAATGCCTCTAGAAAAATTCCCTCGTATGGGGATGAGGTCCAGTTCCCCTTGAAAATCTGGTTGTAATTGGCTGATGGCCTGTAAAGTTTCGGGTATTTGCGGATGTTTAAAGGCCTGGTAAATACTTAAGTTGTCAGTACGCCAGGCAAAGCAGGGGTTTGCTTCGTTATTGATACCTTCGGTATCGGTAGCTCCGGTCAATAGGTGTGCTACCACATCTCCTTGCAGCATGCCAGCCTCGGCTAAGGGTAGCATGCCGAGTTGCAAGCAGGTGGCCAGGCTACCTGGACAGGCAATGTGCAGGGCATTACTGATGAGTGTGCGGTTTAATTCGGGCAGTCCGTACACATAGTCGTTGTCCTCAGCTTCCATACGGAAGTCTTGTCCCATGTCAATGATACGCACATCGGCCGGTATATAGTGATCGGCCAAAAAGTCTGCACTACTGCTATTGGTCAGACACACAAAAACAACATCAACTTCGTCAAAGAGCAGTTCGTTGGTGTAGCACAAGTCTGTTTCGCCGTACAGCCCTTCGTGGCAGTCAGCAATCAATTGTTCCGCGTAGGTTTCGCTATAGGCAAAAACAATTTCGGCTTCAGGATGGTTAAGCAACAGTCGGCAGAGTTCTCCGGCAGCGTAACCGGATCCACCAATAAGGCCAATTCGGATCATAGATAAGGGTTACTTGCAAAGATTATTCGACAATCCAGTTATATGCATCATATTATAGAGAACCATACACTTTTAAGGGCAAGGCTTTCATGTAGTGCTTGTGATTGGGCTATGGATGCTTAGAGAACCACACTCTTGACTGCGGGAATAATGGTAGCCAGTTCGTCGGTAAACTCTTGACGCGTAGCGCCTTCGTTAATGATTATAAGAATGGTGTCATCGCCGGCTAACGACCCGGCCACTGTCGAAAGGTTATTACTGTCAATGTCTGAAGCCAAGCCTGCCGCATAGCCTGGACGGGTGTGGAGAATGGCCATATTTCCGGAGAAGTTGATGGATAAAAACCCAGTATTGCGCAGGTATTGTGGCACAACGTCGGGCTTCATGGTACGGCGGTAGAGTGGGTTCTCGGGTAGGATGTAGCGGTAGCCGTTATTGCTCAAAACTTTCGCGGCATGTAGCTTGCTCAAGTCGCGCGAAAGGGTTGCTTGAGTAACCACCCATCCATTGCGTGCCAGCTCTTTAAGTATTTCTTCATGACTTCCCATTTCAGTGCTGGCTAGAATAACGCGTAGAACCTCCAGACGTTGCATTCGATTGCTCATAGTAGAATCTGTTTTATTCGTTTGTGCTGCAAATATACAGATATTTCTTGCTACAATCGGGTGTTATGCATAAATATTATTGGTTTATAGTAGGATATTCTAAATCTAACGACAGATGGTAAGCATGGATGTTATATATCGTGTGCAAGTGCGTAACCGGTTTGTTAGGCTGTAAGTGAGGTAGTGTCTGATTGTTTGCTTGTTTCCCCTAAATAATAGATTCTAAACTTATTGGCGTTTAAATGATTGATATGGATAAATAGCTAACGGCCTGCACAACTACTATGCAGGCCGTTGCGGTTTGTTTGTTGTGTTATATTACAAAATCCGAAAAACTTTTAGTTTTCAGTTTATTTGCGCAGTTTAATGCAAGCCCAACCATCGAGTACTCGTTCGTCTACAAGGGTAAGACCTTGCTTACGAGCTTCTTCCAGCAATTGGGGCACATCAGTGTCGTAAAAGCCGCTCATATAAATATGGGCTCCCTCTTTCATACAGCCTACGTAGTGCTTCATATCATTTATCAGAATACCTAAGTTGATGTTGGCAATTACCAGGTCGAAGGGACCTTTTTCTGCCAGCGAACTGGCATCGCCAAGTTCTACGTCAATGCCGTCAAGGTTGTTAAGGGCAATATTCTCGCGCGAATTCTTTACACACCATTCATCAACATCAATACCGATGCAGTGTTTTGCGCCACGCATGCGTGCCAGGATAGCCAGGATGCTGGTTCCGCATCCCATGTCAAGAACTTCAAGTCCTTCGATAGAGTCGTCGAGTAGACGGCTAATCATTTGCGAGGTGGTAGCGTGGTGCCCAGTACCGAACGACATCTGCGGATTGATGGTAATTTTGTATTTTGCCTCAGGTACGTTTTCGTGGAAAGTACTGGCAATTACGCAGCGTCCGTCTACTACAAGTGGTTTAAAGTAGTTTTTTTCCCACTCTTCGTTCCAATCTTTATCTTCTGCTTCGACCATGGTATAGTTCACCTCAACACCGGGTAACGGAAAGTTTTCGATGGCCTCGTCGAGTGCCTCTTGGCTGAAGAGCTTTTGCTGGATGTAGCACCGGAAGTAATCTTCATCGGCTTTATCGGCTAGAACGGGCGATTCAGGATCTGCGCTTCGGCCTTGTGCCGGTCTGTCGAGTTCGTCTGTGTGAACAAAACTGTCAAAACCTATATCGGCTAGCACAGCCGAGAGAACATCCTGCACGGCATCGTTGGCAGGATTGGTTGTAAATGTAAATTCAAGATATTGCATAGGGTAGCGTTTAGTGTAGGGGGTTGCAAAATTGTAACTTCTTGTAACGCAATGAAAAGAGTGTTACATCATTCAAATTGTCTGTTTGACTGCACCAAAAGGCGGGCAGCACGGCAAAGTTACCTACATTATTTAAATATTTTGCGTTCATTCAAATTTTTCTTTCTAAATTTGCTTCGCAAAAGCAAGTAGTTGCCTGCTGTAGCAGGGTACAGACTTTAGATTTTTGTACGCTGCCTATGGAATGCACTCAATCTGAAAGTTAGCGGAAGCACGTGGTGATACTGATGTGCATCCTTTGGCTAACTACATTCCTTTACCAGAATAAAGCAACTCTAAATACTTATTTCAATTTTATGGATTGGTTACAATCAATTTTTACGACAACTGATTCGGTAGCCCATATCGTTGTGTTGTATGCCTTGGTCATTTCCATAGGAGTACTTCTAGGAAAACTCAAGATTGGCAGCATATCGTTAGGTGTTACCTTCGTGTTGTTCGCAGGTATTGTGGTAGGCCATATTTACAACCAGCTCGGGATTGCTGACCCGAATGGTGGCTTTGCCTGCCCTGCCAATGTGTTGACGTTCATTCAAGACTTTGGCCTTATCCTGTTTGTGTATTGTATCGGTCTGCAGGTAGGTCCTGGTTTCTTCCAGTCGTTCAAGCGCGGTGGAGTCCAGATGAACATGATTACGGTGGGCATTGTATTGCTCAACGTATTGACCATGCTTGGTCTTTACTACCTGGTTTTCGATACGAGTGACAAAACCTCGCTCCCGATGGCTGTCGGTGTGCTTTATGGTGCAGTTACCAATACTCCCGGTCTTGGTGCGGCACAGGAAGCAATCAGCACCATGGGCATCGACATGGGCGGCAGTAACATTGCTTCAGGTTATGCTTGTGCTTACCCCTTGGGTGTTGTCGGCATTATCGGTGCAACCATTGCCATCCGTTACATTCTCCGCATAAAGTTGGAGGAAGAAGAGGAGCAGATTCGCCACAATCAAGAGGATGATCCTCATGCCAAGCCCCATCATCTGCAGCTTTTGGTTGAGAACCCTGCAATTGAGGGTAAAACTTTTGGTCAGTTGACCCAATTCCTTGGACGTACATTTGTTTGTACACACTTCAAGCATGGTGATGAAATAACTTCGCCTACCAAGGATACGGTAATCAGCGTAGGCGATGAGTTGATTGCAGTTTGTGCTGAGGATGATGCCGATGCAATTACTGCATTCTTAGGAAAGTCTATTGTTATTGAGTGGGAAGCAGAGAAATCGCCCATTATCTCAAAGCGTATTCTTGTAACCCAGTCGGGTGTTAACGGTAAAACATTCGGACAAATCCAGTTCCGCGCCATGTATGGTGTAAATGTAACCCGTGTAACCCGTTCGGGCATGGACCTTTTTGCAGATAGTACACTTCGTATTCAGATTGGCGACCGTCTGATGGTTGTTGGTCGCGAAGATAATGTAACTCGTGTAGAGCGTTTGCTCGGAAACTCTATCAAGCGTTTGGATCATCCCAATATTGGTGCCATCTTCCTTGGTATCCTTGTTGGTATCATCTTTGGTAGCATTCCTTTCCAGTTCCCCGGTATGGCAACCCCTCTTAAATTGGGTCTTGCCGGAGGTCCGTTGGTTATTGCTATTCTTGCTGGCTGCTACGGCTATAAGTTCCATATTGTTACTTATACCACTACATCGGCCAACCTCTTGCTGCGCGAGATAGGTTTGGTGCTCTTCCTGGCATCGGTAGGTATTAAGGCTGGTTCGAACTTCTGGACAACTGTAGTCGATGGAGATGGCTTGACTTATGTTTGGGTCGGCTTCCTCATTACTGTTATCCCCTTGCTTATCATGGGTACCATTGCCCGCTTGAAGTTCAAGTTCAACTATTTCACGCTCATGGGTGTGATAGCCGGTTCAACAACCGACCCCCCCGCACTGGGCTATGCCAACCAAACTGCTAACAACGATGCACCGGCTGTAGGTTACTCTACGGTATATCCCTTGGCCATGTTCTTGCGTATTTTGGTAGCTCAGGCAATCATCTTGTTCTTGTGCTAAAGTCGTAGTTTGTAATTAAACTTACGTTTTTCATAATTCTTCAAACCGGTTATCCATACACTTAGCGTGTACGGAAAACCGGTTTTTATATTTTGGGACAGATTTTTCTGGAGGCGGACTGAAAGTTAAAACACTCATGTTTAACCATAACTCTTTTCTGTCGCTCCTTTAGAAAACCATTATCCCTTTGTAGAAAATTCAAAAGTAGGTGTAGAAAATTCAATATCCCTTTGGTAATTACCTATATTCGGTTGAGGCTAATTGTTCTCAGAAGTGGAAAATAATACTTTGCTTATTGTTGCAAAATCAGTTTCATTGCATAGCTTCGTTCTGTGGACAGAGATTCAAAAAAGTTGGTTTGACGTATTGTGCGGTACATGAAAAAAGTTTTCAAGGGGCTTCTTATAAATTGTTATTTGCCGGAGAATTACTTCGAAAAAAAGAAGAAAAATTGCGAAATAGCAATAAGAGCGCGTTTAAATCCTGCAGAAAATCTTATATTAGCTCACTCATTATACTTGTCGGCCTATTTTTAAGCAGTAGTCCGCAAGCAGTTGGTTGCAGGCCAGCATACAGACAGCTTATTATTATGACCAGTTTTACTAAGAATATCATTTTTCTCGCACTTTCCACCTTTGTCGGCTTTTTGTTGATGTGGTGGATTTATCGAGGTTTTAATGTGCGGCAGCTTCTCGACTTTTTCAGTCAGCGTTCCAACTACTTGTGGATAACTTTAGTTCTTGTAACAGGGGTTATTGCCAATGTATTGCGTTCGTTGCGTTGGCGCATGCTGTTATCGTCGGCTGGCATTCGCATCTCGGTGCGCCGTTCCATAGAGTTAGTCTTTATTTCCTATTTAATTAATAGTGTAACTCCACGATTAGGTGAATTAACCCGTTCGTTGTTAGTCAAGCGCGGCGACTCTGAAGTTTCCACTCGTGCTTTGGGTACCGTTGTTATCGAAAAGTTGGCCGATGTAGTCTGTCTTCTTGTATTAATAGGGTTGGCAGTATCCTTGCGTTGGCAGCAAACAGTAGGACTTGTGCAACGTTTAACCGATGGACTTACCTGGGCACTCCCCAGCTATACATTTTATATTATTATAGGATGTGCAGTCTGTCTGTTAGTAGGCATAAGCTTTCCTTTGTGGAAGCACATCCGTCGTTTTATACGCAATTTATGGCAAGGTGTAACAGCTATTGCACGTTTGCGCAGCCCTTTGTCGTTTGTAATGCTTTGCGTAGCCATTTGGGTGTGCAATTTTTTGCAGCTTTACTTGCTCTTTCCCTGTTTCGAAACGCTCGAAACGCTCAGTCTGGCCGATGGTATCCACCTTTTTGCTGCAGCCAGTGTGGGAGTGTTGCTGCCCACGCCGGCCGGCGCCGGTCCCTGGCATTTTGCCATTGTTAAAACGCTCACTTCTGTTTATCATATTGCCAAACCCATAGCCCAGTCGTGTGCCCTGATAAGTCATGGGCTCAAAACATTGCTTGTTATGCTCTTGGGAGTGATAGGTTACGCCAGTTATTTTCGTTCCGTTTGGGCCTGGTGGAGGCGTAAACGTCGATAAGTATGAAAGTATTAAGTGAAAGCATTGTTTTAAATACCAACCAGTAACTTCTGAAACCATGAAGAGAATAGGGATGTTATTTATGCTTTTGTTCGTAGTGTTGGGATTGAAAGCCCAAGATTATGACAAAATGTGGAAAAGTGTTGATGCAGCAGCCAATAAGGATTTGCCTCAAACAGCCTTGGCCGAGGTCAAAAAAATTTATCAGCGAGCCGTTTGTGATAATCAGGAAGGGCAGCGAATGCGTGCCCAGTTGATGGCTGCAGTTTATGCCGAAGCTATATCGCCCGACTCAGCTTTGTACTATGTACGTCAAATGCAGCAAGTTTTGGCTACCGAAAATCGTCCGGTGCAGCGTGCCTTATGGCATTCAGCCTTAGGGCAAGTATATGCAAGATGGCACGGTTCCGGGCTGCTACTTGAGCCGTTGAGTGCCCGAAGCACCAGCGATGAGGCTATTGCACATTTTGAAGCCTCGCTCAAGGTTCTTGAGCCGTTGGCCGATGCCCGGTATACCAATTGGCTCCCTTTGTTCCAACCTAATCCTCAAAGTCATTATTTTAACAATGACCTCTTGCACGTATTGCTTCAAACCTATTGCAAACATGCTTCTCAAAACCCGGTTAAACTGTCTGCAGTATATGGCCGTGCCATTCAGTGCTACCGTTTACGAGGCAATCGCAACGCCGAACTGCTCCTTACTCTCGATAGCCTTGCTGTGGTTAATGCTAATAGGATGGTACAAGGAAAACTGCAGGATGATGTCAGTTTTAGGCAACTGTTGAAACTCTCCAGCCGCTTTGAGCAATTACCAGTCAATGTGCGAACTTATGAGCAGTTGGTGCATTTTTACTATCCCGATGGAACAAGTGTTGCTGCTGCAAACGATAGTTTGTTGGTAGATATAGCCAAACGCGGCATCCAACTTTATGGAAAATTGTCGGAGGCAGACTATGCACGTGCCTTGCAAAACTTTTTACGTAGCAAGCAGGCCCCTTCTGCCCGTTTAGAACAGTTCTTCTCAGTCATTTATCCCGGAGCCCGACAACAGTTAACCTTAACAACGCGTAACTTGACCAAAGTTAAGTTGCGCGTCACTCCAGTTTCTGACAGCCGTGTCTTATACGACCGTGACGTACAAACTGCAAGCAACAGTCGTTATTTACAAAAACTTGTAGCCCGCAACCGTAAACAGACTACCGTGCAACTCTATACTTTGCATAAACTGCAGCCCTGGCAGTGGCAGAGCCAACAAGTAGAGTGGCAAACTCCGTCGCGTCCCGGAGTGTATGTAGCCGAACTAGAGGTGCAGGGCAATATCCTTGCAACCCATGTATTTTCAGTATCGGCAGTTGGTGCGTTAGTATTTTTGCCTGGAGGACAGAATCAGCGTGTCACTATTGTTGATAGTCGTAGTGGTAATCCGTTGCCCCATGCCTGTGTAGCTGTTTATAGGGCCGACCTTCGTAGCCGTATCAAAGTGTACGAAGCATCCGATAGCGGAACAATTCAGGTTGATGTGCCTCGTAATCAGGCCTATCGTTACACTTACTATGCGTCCGTGCCTGGCGATCAAGCTTCAGTAGCCTTTAATTTGGCAGGTAGCAACAGTTATACTGACGGGCGTGAGGAATCAACCTCATCCCACCTCGACCTCTTTACCGATCGGGCTGTTTATCGTCCCGGGCAGCAGTTGAGTTTTACGGGAGTTGTGTATAGTAGAAAAGCCGACCATTTTTCAGTTAAGAGGAACGTCAAGGCACGAGTTACCCTTTTCAATGCTAATCACAAACTCATTGACAGTTTGCAGGTAATAACTAATGAATTCGGCAATTTGAACGGTACCTTCCGGTTGCCTGCAGCCGTTCTTCCAGGGCGTTTTACGCTCCGTGTGCAAGCCTCTGGCGTACGAGGTGAAATCGGATTCAGGGTCGAATCCTATAAGCGTCCAACGTTTACAGCTACCACAGTTCCACTATCTAGCAGTTATCAGTTGGGCGATACAGTACAAGTGTATGGAAAGGCACAAACCTATTCAAGCATACCTTTACAAGGAGCGCGTGTGCAGTATCGTATAAACCGTATGGTATGGGGGTGGCGCGAGGCCGGAAACTTTGAACCTCAGACAGGCGAAACCTTTACCGACAGTATTGGTCATTTTGTATTGCCGGTTTGGCTGGATGCTCCCAGTCTGCCTCTCAATCAGTACATTCGCTACTTTTATCGCATCAGTTACGATATGACAGCAGCCAACGGTGAAACCGTACATGGCGAAGCAACTTTGCCTGTAGCCACTCATCCTGCGCGCTATGAGGCAACTATTCCCGAGGTGGTATGTAAGGAAAAGTTGCCCGAGTTTTGTGTGAACCTGTTCAATGCGGCTGGGCAAAATTTGCCACAAAGCATCCCCTTTGTGCTTGAACAAGACAAACGCGTATGTTTGCGCGATACCCTTCAAACCGGAATTCCCTTTCGTCTGCCAGCTTTGGCAACCCTTTCGTCTGGTGCTTATACGCTTCGTCTGCCATCAGTGTGCGGTGCCCAATCCGATACCTTCAGACTGATGCTTTTTTCAATGCGCGATACCCGTCTGGCATCCGGTCAAATGCCCTTTTTCTTTCAGGAAAATCGTTCTATGGCCGGCGATAAGGTTTGTGTAAGTGTAGGAAGTTCTGAAACGGATGCTTGTTTATTTTACGATCTTGTGTCCAACAACCGAGTTATTGCCAGTAAATGCTACGAACTGACTGATAGTTTGCTGCATCTCAACCTGCAGTATTTCCCAGAGTATGCCGATGGAGCAACTGCCTACTTTGCGTTGGTACGCGATGGTAAATTTTATACTGCGCAAACCAGTGTTATTAAGCCCCAACCCGATAAGCGTTTGTTGCTTTCGTGGCAAACTTTCCGTTCCAGGCTTATTCCCGGACAGCATGAGGAGTGGGTACTTTCGGTAACTCACCCCGATGGCACACCGGCTGCCGCTGCGCTGATGGCACGTCTGTACGATGCCTCGCTCGATGCCTTTGCGCGTAGCAGTTGGAATTTTACACATATAGCTACATATCGCCGCTTGCCCAATGCTTACTGGAGTTTTAAAACAAGTGATAGCCGATGGGGGGTCACGTTGGATGCTACCTTGCCCGTCAGTTTGTTGCATACCTCCCCCTGGAACTATGCTCACTGGCAGCATATACTGTTTGCTTACCGACCTATGTACTTGCGCGGTAATCGTATACGTTTCGACTCAGTCTTCGGGGTTGCAAATGCCAAAATGATGGGCAAATCAATGAATTTGTCAATGCAGGAAAATGAGAGTTCTGTAGAGGAAGCCATAGATGCAAATGTGCAGGTACCAGAAGGTACTTTGCGCACCAACTTTAATGAAACTGCTTTTTTCTGTCCCTCCTTGCGTACAGATACTCAGGGTAAAGTACGTATAGCCTTTACGTTGCCTCAGAGTTTGACCCAATGGAATTTTAATGCTCTTGCCTATGATGAGCAAATGAACAGCGGCCGTTTAGATACAGTTGTGGTGGCTCGTAAAGACTTTATGGTAGAGCCGGCATTGCCCCGTTTTTTGCGTCCGGGCGATAAGACCCGTCTTCCTGTCAAGGTTACCAACCTAACCGATCATTCAGTTGAGGCACGCCTTGTGCTTACACTTACCCGCGATACCCAGTCTGCAGCGACTTGCTATGAACAAGCTCAAATGGTAGCATTGGCCGCAGGCGAAACCAGGGTATATGGTTTTGACTATACCGCTGATGCCGAGTGCAACGGATTGATATGTCGTGTAGTAGCAACGGGCAAAAGTTTTGCCGATGGCGAAGAGCATTATTTGCCTGTTTGTGCCGACCGCGTAGAGGTAGTCCGGAGCATCCCCTTTACATTGACCGGGGCCGGAACCTATACGTTGCGTGTCGACACGCTATTCAGTGCCCGTCAGCTAGAGCAGCCCCGCCTTAGAGTCGAACTCTCGTCGAACCCCGCCTGGTATGCTGTAACTTCGTTGCCAGTACTGGCAGGCAACATTAACAGTCATAGTGCCTTAGAGTGGGCTACCCGTTTTTATGCCATAGCTTTAGGAAGGCGCGTGGCTGAGTTGAACCCGCAGTTACTTGATCAAATTAACAATCGTCCCGAAGCCCTGGGCGAATTGGTTGATATTCAAGAAAACCGGCTGAACGATGATACCCCCTGGTTGCAACAGGGCGAGGCCCAGCGGCAGCGCACTGAAACTTTGCCCCTGCTTTTTGATGATGAGTGGGCCGCCCTGCATTTAGGTACGGCAATCGATAAACTCTCAGCTTTGCAAACAGTTGCAGGAGCTTGGAGCTGGTATCCGGGCATGGCCGGAAATAGGCAGATAACGGTAGAAGTGGCTTTGATGTTGGCCCGTGTGCAGCGACTGGCCGAAAATTACCAAGCAGCTCAACAGTTGGCAAAGGCTACAGCCTACTTGCGCCGTGAGGTGGCCGACGATGTACGCGATATGAAGCAGCGTGAAGGCGCCGAACATATCCGTTTGGCACCTTTGCACTTTCACCTCAAATATTTGTATTTGTTGTCCATGTTGGGCGAACGCCCCGATGCCGATGCACACTATTTGCTCGACCGCCTGGTTCAGCTGCGTAAGGAACTAACCATGTATGAAAAGGCTGTGGCAGCAGTGGTGCTGGCCGATTTTGGTCGCGATGCAGAGTCGCGTGTGGCTTTGCAAAGCCTGCTGGAGTACACTGTAAGTGCACCGGATAAGGGACGCTGGTTCGAAACATCTCGTGCCGAATGGTCGCAGGCTGCCTACCGCATTCCAACTCAGTGTGCTGCCATCGAAGCCCTGGCACATTTTGGCCGTAACGCCGAGGCCGACGACATGCGCCTTTGGCTGTTACAAGCACGTCGTACACAGTTATGGGAAACTCCGCAGGCTACGGCTGATGCCGTTTATGCGTTGTTGGCCACGGCCGGAAGCACTTATTCGGCCACCGACCTTGCTGCAACAACTCCTGTTTATTATACCTTGTACAGAGGCAGCAAGGTTGTAGGAGCCAATGCACCGAGCCAGGCACAGAGTCCGGTAAGCTATTTTAGCAAAACCTATACGGAAGGTCCGGCTGTAGAAGCTACAACTCTGAAGGTTGAAAAGCGTAATCCAGGCCTTTCATGGGGCAGTGTGACAGCCGGTTTTAGTTTACCGGAATCGATGGTGCAGACCGAGGGGGCAGGATTCATGTTGAACCGACGGTTTGAAGTAAAGCGCGGAAGCACATGGAAACCCCTTGAAGACAACTCCCTGTTGCGGCAAGGCGAACGTGTTCGTCAGGTATTTACCCTTGTTGCTGAGCGTGATTACGATTTTGTGAGTTTACATTCAGTTCGTCCAGCCTGCCTTGAACCTACCCAGCCCCTTTCGGGTTATCACTGGGCCAAGGGATTTTCTACTTACCGTGTAGTACGCGATGCTGAGACCATTTATTACATTGAGCAAGTTCGGAAGGGCACACACATTTTTTCCGAAGAACTCTTTGTGGATCGCAGTGGCCGGTATACAAGCGGTATTGCCGAAGTATCGTGCGTACTTGCTCCCGAATTTCGTGCTACAGCAGCTTCAGCATCGCTGATAGTTGAATGAACCGGCAGGTGGCAGAGTTTTTGTTGTTTATACTTGAAAGCAGTTTGTACGTCCCTTGTTTAGGTGTGTGCAAACTGTTTTTTGATTGATGTTGCTTAAGGCCGTTTGCTGCAGGAGTCTAAACTAATTAACACTAGGTGTATAATGTTTTACTTCCTCTTTTTAGCTGTCCCCTTTCGGATGTTTGTACATTCTTTGAGGCGTAATATGCAGCCAACCCGGAGAATGCCATGACGCATTCTCCGGGTTGGCTATAAGTATGTGCTTCGGCCGCCTTGCACGATAAATGTTGGCCGAAATCGGAGTAGTAAATGAGGCAAATCAATCAGCCTTATGCCTGGAGCGCCTGGCGGATATCATTGAGAATGTCCTCAACATCCTCAATACCCACACTCAGGCGGATAAGGTCGGGGGCTACACCGGCCTCGGCCAACTGCTCGTCCGAGAGTTGTCGGTGTGTATGGCTGGCCGGATGCAGCACACAGGTACGGGCATCGGCCACGTGTGTTACGATGCAAATCATCTTCAAACAGTCCATAAAGCGGATAGCTTGTTCGCGTGACCCCTTCAAACCGAAGGCAATGACACCGCAGCCCCCGTTGGGCAGGTACTTTTGTGCCAGTTCGTGGTACTTGTCGCCCGGCAGTCCGGCATAATTTACCCAGGCAACCTGCGGACAATTCTGTAAAAATTCAGCCACCTTTTGTGCATTGGCACAGTGCTGGCGCATGCGTAGGTGGAGCGTTTCGAGTCCAATGTTCAGCAGGAAGGCATTTTCGGGGCTTTGGATACTGCCCAGATCGCGCATGAGTTGGGCGGTAGCCTTGGTAATATAAGCCATCTTGCCGAAACTCTCGGCGTAGGTTAGTCCGTGGTAACTCTCGTCGGGGGCACAAAGTCCGGGAAACTTGTCGGCGTGCTCCAGCCAGTTGAAGTTTCCGCTGTCAACAATGCAGCCGCCAACGGCAGTAGCGTGTCCGTCCATGTATTTGGTGGTAGAGTGTGTGACGATGTCGGCGCCCCACTCAAAGGGGCGGCAGTTGATGGGCGTGGCAAAGGTGTTATCGACAATGAGGGGCACCCCGTGGTTGTGTGCCAGATGTGCAAAGCGCTCAATGTCGAACACATGACCACCGGGGTTGGAGATGGTTTCGCCAAAAACACATTTTGTGTTGGGGCGGAAAACTTTTTCAATTTCCTCGTCGGGCAAGTCGGGGTCGATAAAGGTGCAGTCTATGCCCATCTTCTTCATCGTTACACCAAAAAGGTTGTAAGTGCCGCCATAGATGGTGCTCGAAGCAATAAAGTGGTCGCCGGCCTCGCAAAGGTTGAAGACGGCATAGAACGATGCTGCTTGTCCGCTCGAGGTGAGCATGGCTGCCACACCCCCTTCGAGTTCGGCAATTTTGGCAGCAACGGCGTCGTTGGTAGGGTTTTGCAGGCGCGTGTAAAAGTAGCCCGTATCCTTGAGGTCGAAAAGGCGGGCCATTTGATCGCTGTTGTCGTACTTGAATGTTGTGCTTTGGTAAATGGGAAGTACGCGCGGCTCGCCCTTTTGGGGCTTCCAGCCACCTTGTACGCAGATGGTTGATGTCTTCATGTGCTTGTTTGGTTTTTGTGAGTAACAGTTCGGTACACAATGTTGGCTCCCGGTATTGGTGAAATGGGCAATACGTAGCCCGGGGGAGTGGTGCAAAGGCTTGAACAGAAATATATAGTTTGTGTTGAATATGCTTAGCGGGTGCGTCGTCCTGTAGCTGTGAGCCACCAACTGTGATGTGGAAGAACTTTGCGCAGCACTCCGAAGCCAGCAAGGCAGAGCCCGATAACTAATAGCGGGCAGAGCAAGTAGCAGCCGATTTGGAGCGTAGGCGAGAGGGTCGTAGCGTGTTGTTTGAGCAAAGTGAGTAGGGGAAAAAGCAGAATGGTGTGCGAGGCATATACAAAAAAGCAGCTGTCTGCCCAAAAACGTGAGGGCGTATGGCTGAGGCTGAAGCGTTGTGCTAAGGTAATGGCACAAGGCATGGCCAAAAGCACATAGACCGACTGCGAAAGCGTAGCCCATGCTTGAGTTTCGGGGGGTAGGTATAATGGAAGCAGCAGAGCTATGAGCATGGGTAGACACAGCCAACGACTCAGCCTTGAAGATAAAGTGACAACATCAATGCGCTGTATGCTGAACCATGCACCTAAACTGAAAAACCAAAAACCTGTGATGGACAGTCCGCCCAAATTGGGCCAAAGCTGTCCGTAGTATAAGATGGCAGGTAGTAGTAGCCCGAATTTTCCTGCCTTGTGCAGTAAAAACCAAATGATGGGGCTGCAAAGGCTGATGACAATTAAGTCGCGCACAAACCATAAGGGGAGTTGCGCAGGAGCTGTGCTGGCTTCGATAAACCAACCTAACCAGTTATAGCCTTCGGAGCCATTGGTGCGGCATCCCCAAAAAATATTGGGCGATAACGCCATAGCAACTTCGCTGCTGCCAAGCAGTTGTTTGAGAGGCGTGAGTCCAAAGGCAATTAAATTCCATGCAATAAAGGGTATTAGCAGCGTGTAGCAGCGCCTGTGCAATTTGTTAAGGTATACATGAGGTGTAAATCGCTCAGTATTTAGAAAGAAAAGATAGCCTGAGATGCAGAAGAACAGCGGAACAGCCACTGCAGGCAGCAGCCGGGAACCAAAATAGCCTACCGACGATGCCCAGCTGGAGGGGGAAATGTAAGTGTATGAGTTGTGAATAAAAACAACCAATACGGCTAACGGAAAGCGAAGGGCGGTGATGTACGATGTTGATGGCATAGGCTTTATAAGGAGTTGGGTACGAGTGTGCTTATGGCCTGTTGGGGGATGAAAGGCCTGTGGGAGCAGCAGTATAGTTTAGGTTGTGCGTGTTGATAGGTGCAAAGCTACAATTTTATTTTATTTAGTGTAGTATTGCTACTGCCGTAAAGTGTTTGCTGGATTGTTTGAAGAATAAAAAAACCGACAGCAGGATAAACTACCTGCTGTCGGTTTTTGAATATCAGAATATTGGCCGGGCTAGTTTTAGCCAATGGTGAGCAGCGTAGTGCCCTCCATAACGCTGTCGCCTGCTGCTACGCAAATGCCGGTAACGCAGCCATCGGCTTCGGCCGTGATATTGTTTTCCATTTTCATGGCTTCAAGTACGAGCACGGTTTCGCCCTTCTTGACAGCCTGACCTTCGGCAACGAGAATTTTGGTAACCACACCGGGCAGGGGGGCCTTGACGGGAGTTCCGGCTCCGGGACCGCTTTTGGCACCAGTTGCAGGAGTTGCAGGAGCTGCAGTTGCAGGAGTTGCAGCGGGAGTTGCGGGTGTTGCGGGAGTTGCGTCTGTGGCAACAGTGGGGAGTGCCTCTTCAACAAGCGAAGATCCTTGCATTTCGACCTCAAACGAGATACCATTAACTTGAACCTTGGCCTTCGAGCCAACGATGCTGTTGATGGTTACATCGTATTGAGCACCGTTGATGGTATATTTATATTGTTTCATTGATAGTTACGATTAAAGCAATGTGAGGGAATTCATCAAGTCGGAGGGATTGTTCCATCCGGTACGGTGGTGCTCTACGGTGATGATACCGGGTTCTTCATCGTGCACAATTTCAACTTCGTGCTCAATGAGAGCCAGCGCAATCACGGCTGCGTAGGCGGGCATTTCCTCTTCGGTGGGGCGGGGTTGCCAACCGTCGACCAGAAAGTCGGTGATGGTGCCGTGCTTCTCGTCAATGCGTATGGTGATAACCTGATCGCCAAGTTTGTACTGGAAGTTCTTCATTTTCGAAAAGTTGGGGCGTGTCCGACCATCGGGTGTAAGCTGTTTAGCTGTTAGCACCCGGCGGTCAGCGACAGCAGTTTAGAGAGGGATGTTTCCGTGTTTCTTGGCCGGGCGGGTCTCGCGCTTGTTCTCAAGCTGAGCAAGGGCGCGGCAAATGCGGAAGCGGGTGTTGCGGGGCTCGATAACGTCGTCGACGTAACCATATTCGGCAGCCTTATAAGGATTGGTAAAGAGGTCGTTGTACTCTTTCTCCTTCTCGGCAAGGAATGCCTTGGGATCTTCTTTGGTCTTGGCTTCTTTGCCATCGAGAATAGCAACTGCACCCGATGCACCCATAACAGCAATTTCTGCTGAAGGCCAAGCATAGTTCAAGTCGGCTTTGAGTTGCTTGCAGCCCATCACAATGTGCGAACCGCCATAGCTCTTGCGGAGCGTAACGGTAACCTTGGGTACGGTAGCTTCGCCATAAGCATAAAGAAGTTTGGCACCATGGTCGATAACAGCATTGTATTCTTGGCCTGTACCGGGAAGGAAACCGGGAACGTCAACAAGCGAAACAATGGGGATGTTAAAGCAGTCGCAGAAACGTACAAAGCGAGCAGCCTTGCGCGAAGCGTTGCAGTCGAGAACACCGGCGTATACGCTGGGCTGGTTGGCAACAATACCAACACTCTGGCCATTGAAGCGGGCAAAGCCGATAATGATGTTGCGGGCAAAGTTACGCTGTACCTCCATAAACTCTCCGTTGTCGACAACAGCACCGATTACCTTGTACATGTCGTAGGCCATGTTGGGGTTGTCAGGGATGATTTCGTTGAGCGAATCTTCTTTACGGTCAATGGGGTCAGTGCATACGATGCGGGGGGCACGCTCCATGTTGTTTTGGGGAATGTAAGAGAGCAGGCGACGGATGAGCTGGGCAAATTCAGCTTCAGTTTTGGCAGTAAAGTGGCATACACCGCTCTTTGTGGAGTGTACACCGGCACCACCGAGGTCTTCCTGGGTAACGTCTTCGCCAGTAACGGTTTTAACTACCTTAGGACCGGTAAGGAACATGTAGCTTACACCTTCGAGCATAACAACAAAGTCGGTGAGGGCAGGAGAGTAGACAGCACCGCCAGCGCAGGGGCCACAAATACCCGAAATCTGGGGTACTACGCCCGAAGCTTCGATGTTGCGCTGGAAAATCTCGCCGAAACCAGCCAAAGCATTGATACCTTCTTGAATACGAGCGCCACCCGAGTCGTTCAATCCGATGCAGGGAGCTCCCATCTTCATACTCTGGTCCATCACTTTGCATATCTTTTGAGCCATAGTCTCAGAAAGCGAACCGCCATTAACGGTGAAGTCCTGGGCAAAAATGTAGACTAGACGTCCGTTGATGGTTCCGCTACCGGCAACTACACCATCGCCGAGATACTGCTTCTTCTCCATGCCGAAGTTGTGGCAACGGTGAAGTTTGAACATATCCATTTCCTCGAACGAGCCCTTGTCGAGCAGAAGTTCGATACGCTCGCGTGCCGTAGCTTTACCTTTGGCATGTTGCTTTTCAATGGCTTTCTCGCCACCGCCCAGACGTGCTTTCTGGCGGAGCTCTACGAGCTGTTTAATTTTCTTCAGTTGTTCACTCATGTTGGAGTTTGATTGATGAGTTTGTATGTATAGGCCGCAAAGATAAGCATTTTTACGCACACATCTTTAATATGTGTGCGATTTATGCTGAAAAGAATATGCTAAAACGGATATATGCCTAGGCAATAACTTTGATTGGTGTAAAGAATTGCCTTATTATAAGGTTGGAGTGCTCAAAATGGCTATCGGATACCCTAATTGCCATAGTGTATATTTTTATATGGTAAATAGTAATCATCCAAACGTTGTGGCGAATTTTTATAACGTGATTCAGAATCGTTGGTCAGTTTTGGTGTTAGGTATGTAGGAGTTACAGGTTTTCTCATGTAACTTATTCGGAGCGCCGAATTCGGAGATGCGTTACCTCAAACAGCTTTTTGCAGAAGAAAAAGTAAAAATATACGGATGAAACGGATAAATCAAAAGATATAAACCCAATGAGTTTATTTTGTAAGCTCGACTTTTGTATTTTCTTTGTATAGCGATATTTTTGTGTCTTTTTGTCCTTGTTGATGTTGCTTAAATTAGAATTTTTGACAAAAAAATAATTCGTTTTCTTTGGCCTCTACTGAAAAAACACCTATCTTCGCCCTCAACAAAACTTATTTACTACCTTAAAACAACACGACATGAAGAAGTATAATTTTGGTGCGGGTCCTTCTATTCTCCCGCAGGAAGTGATGAAGGCAACCTCTGACGCTTGCATCGAGTTCGGAGATATGGGTCTTTCTTTGATGGAAATCAGCCATCGTACAAAGGAATTTCAGGCTGTGATTGATGAGACTCAGGACTTGTTCAAAGAATTGCTCGGTATCCCCGAAGGCTATTCAGTGCTCTTCGTAGGTGGTGGCGCAAGCCTGGAGTTCTGCATGGTTCCCTATAACCTGCTCGAAAAGAAGGCTGCATACCTTAATACCGGTGTATGGGCAAAGAAGGCAATGAAGGAGGCAAAACTCTTTGGTGAAGTTGTTGAAGTTGCTTCCTCAGCCGATGCTAACTACACTTTTATTCCTAAAGATTACGAGATTCCTACTGATGTAGATTATTTCCATATTACAACGAATAATACCATTTATGGTACTGAAATCCGTAAGGATATTGACAGCCCCGTTACGTTGGTTGCCGATATGTCTTCCGATATCTTCTCTCGTCCTATTGACGTGAGCAAGTATGGCCTTATCTATGGTGGTGCTCAGAAGAACCTTTCGATGGCAGGTGTTACCTTTATCATCGTTAAGAATGATTTGCTGGGCCATGTAAGCCGTCAGATTCCTACCATGCTCGACTATCGTACCCATGTAGAGAAGGGCTCAATGTTTAATACACCTCCTGTAGTGCCCATCTTCTGCGCACTCCAGACGCTGAAGTGGATTAAAGCCAATGGCGGCGTGAAGGAAATGGAGCGCCGTGCAATTGAACGTGCCGATATGCTCTATGGCGAAATTGACCGCAACGCTATGTTCCGTGGTACAGTAGCTAAGGAGGACCGTTCACTTATGAACATTTGCTTCGTTATGGCTGATGAGTACAAGGATCTCGAGGCTGAATTCCTTAAGTTTGCTCAAGGCAAGGGTATGCAAGGTATCAAGGGACACCGTTCTGTAGGTGGTTTCCGTGCTTCTTGCTACAACGCAATGCCTATCGAAGGTGTACAGGCTCTGGTGGCTTGTATGCAGGAATTTGAACAGTTGCATAAGCACTAATCATCGACGCTTTGTAGTTCTTCGCTCTGTGTCAGCTCTTTCCGGATATATTTCTTTATTTACTTCTCTCAAAGAAATGTTCGTAAAGTCCTGACATAGAGTTGAAGCGCCATAGGCTTCTTTTATATCTAACCTAATAATCAACCATTTCCCCCACTTGCCTGATTTTTAAGTTGCTTATCCATTGATGTAAGTAAATTTTTAAAAAATATAAAGACAATGGCCGGAGATTATTTACCTTTATCATGAAAGTTCTTATTGCTACCGAAAAACCTTTTGCACCTGTTGCAGTAAAAGGTATCAGTGATATTATAACAAATGCCGGCTACGAAGTAGCTCTTTTGGAGAAGTATACCGACAAGGCCCAGTTGCTCGAGGCTGTAGCTGATGCTAATGCTTTGATTATCCGTTCTGACAAAGTAGATGCAGCGGTAATGGATGCAGCTCCCAACCTTAAAATTGTTGTTCGTGCAGGTGCAGGTTTTGACAACGTTGACCTTGAAGCAGCTACAGCTCATGGCATTGTTGTGATGAATACTCCTGGCCAGAACTCAAATGCAGTTGCTGAATTGGCTCTTGGTTTGCTCGTTTTCGGTGTGCGTAACTTCTATAACGGAACTTCAGGTACTGAACTCATGGGTAAGAAACTCGGTATCCATGCTTTCGGTAATGTTGGCCGTAACGTAGCTCGCGTAGCTAAGGGCTTTGGTATGGAAATCTGCGCTTACGATGCTTATTGTCCTAAGGAAGCTATCGAATCGGCAGGTGTTAAGGCTTTGGATTCAGTTGAGGAACTCTACAAGGCAAGCGATGTGATTTCGCTTCATATTCCTGCAACAGACGAAACCAAGAACTCCATTAACTACGCCCTTTTGAACACGATGCCTAAGGGTGCCATCCTTCTTAATACTGCTCGTAAGGAAGTAATCAACGAAGAGGAACTGATTAAGTTGATGCAAGATCGTCCCGACTTTAAGTACATTACCGATGTAATGCCCGCTAACCACGAGAAGTTTATGGAACTCTTCCCCGGAAGATATTTTGCAACTCCCAAAAAGATGGGTGCGCAGACCAAGGAGGCTAATGTCAATGCCGGCCTTGCTGCAGCTAATCAGATTGTAGCCTACTTCAAGGATGGTGTAACCAAGTTCCAAGTTAATAAGTAAAGATTATGCCCATTATAAAGCCTTTCCGCGGATTGCGTCCGCCCACCAACCTTGTAGAACGTGTAGAGAGCCGTCCTTACGACGTACTCGATTCAGAGGAAGCTCGCGTTGAAGCCGGTGACAACGAAATGTCGTTGTACCATATTATTAAGCCAGAAATCAATTTCCCCGAAGGCACTTCGGAATACGATCCCCGCGTTTATGAAAGCGGTGCTGAGCAGTTCCGTAAGTTCCAGGAAGAGGGATGGTTAGTACCCGACGAGCAAGATTGCTATTACCTCTATGCCCAAACTATGAATGGCCATACTCAGTATGGTTGGGTAGTATGTGCAAGTGTGCAAGACTATATGCAGGGCGTTATCAAAAAGCATGAATTGACCCGTGCTGATAAGGAAGAAGACCGCATGAAGCACGTGCGTGCTACCAGTGCACACATTGAGCCGGTGTTCCTGGCTTACCATCCGCGTCCTGAATTGCTTGCATTGCGTCAGAAGTATGCAGCCACTGAGCCAGTATACGATTTTATTGCTCCTATTGATGGTTTCCGCCACCAGCTTTGGGTCGTTACGGACAAGGCTGACCAGGAGGTAGTAACCAAGGAGTTTGCTCAGATGGATAGCCTTTATATTGCCGATGGTCATCACCGCTCGGCTGCTGCTGCTCTTGTTGGTCACGAGCGTGCACAGCAGTGCAATTCGGATGGTACAGAGGAATTCAACTATTACATGGCAGTTTGCTTCCCCGCAGACGAGTTGACCATTCTCGATTATAACCGCGTTGTCAAGGACTTGAATGGCATGACTCCCGAGCAATTCCTTGCAGCACTCGAGAAGAATTTTACAGTTGAGGCTAAGGGTGCAGAACCCTATCATCCAGCTCATGCACATGAGTTTGCACTCTATCTTGGTGGTGTATGGTATGCCCTCAATGCCCGCCCCGGAACTTTCAACCCCGAAGATCCTATCGGTGTGCTTGATGTAGATATTTCTTCGCGACTCATCCTCGACGAATTGCTTAATATCAAGGATTTGCGTAAAGACAAGCGCATCGACTTTGTTGGTGGTTTGCGCGGACTTGAAGAACTGCAACGTCGTGTAGATAGTGGCGAAATGCAGATGGCTTTGGCTCTTTACCCTGTAAGCATGCAGCAAATTATGGATATTGCTGATAGCGGAAAGATTATGCCGCCTAAGGCTACTTGGTTTGAACCTAAGCTTCGCAGCGGTCTTGTAGTACATAAGTTCTGATTTTTAACATTGCTGTGGCGCCGTTGGCTTCGTTGATGAGGCTGACGGCGCTTTTTATTGTCGGTTTGCTAATGTAATGAGTTTTTGTGAATACGATTGGCCTTAGGTGTTCAGTTGGTAATTAGTAGGAATAAGCATCTTGCCCAACTTGAACGCTTTGAGGATAATTTGGTCTTTTTTTAGAGGCTTTTCGTTCCTGAAACTACTGATTATGAATTCTGCGTATGGTGCTGAGAAATTTGTTGTATCGAAGTAAACCGGAAGAAGTGTATAACTTTGTGGCGAATTGTCTCAATTTAAGCAAAGGTACTACCACGTTCAAAACAAAATAGTATTAATTCAAGCATGCGTTTAAATTAAGGGAATTTTGTAAAATCTGTTATATCTGCGCATTCTCTTTTTTAAATTGAAGTCATCTAAACTAATGAATGCTTAACATTTTCTTAGGAGCAGAACGACAAA
>CALCVT010000012.1 GCA_937906495.1 uncultured Prevotella sp. | reverse complement strand
TAAATAAGGGGCAAAAAAGTTTTGAAGGGGTTGTTATCTATAACAACCTCATATTGATTGTACCTATAAATCGTTTAGGACAACATTGGAGTGGAATACCAAAGTTTAAAAGGTTTTAGAATGGGTGTAAATTGTTTTACATGCTCTTCCCGATGAAGTTAAGGCCGTAATTTTTGGATGCTCCTACAATATTTTTAGTTTAATGGTGTGCCGGTTCCTTTTGTAGTATTCTACTCTTGAGGCAAACATGCAGGTTAAGTTTTTTTATTGCTGTTCGCTAAGCCATAATAATCTTAGTTCAACCTTTTGATTTATAGAAGTTGTACTTGTTTTTTTGCGTGGAAAAGCTTCTCCTAAGAAAATTCAATGCATTCACAAGGTGATTCAGCGGCGAAGGTATCAAGGTATATGTAATACATGAGTATAATACAGACCATTGGGGCTAGCTAGTAGCAACTACAACGTCATTGCAAGGTACTTTCCAGCATTGAATATTATAAAAAGCTATTGCTGTCCGGTAAACATGTTTAACTGGCTATTCTGAGTAATTTTATACATTGACAAGACCCCTACATGAATAATCATTTCGGCTGTCCGAGAAAATTAAAATATCAATTGGGACATAAAAGTTTTACCGGACACCAATAATTAAAAGCACCGTCTGGTACTACCAGACGGTGCTTTCAATGTACTTAAGCAAACGAAGTTTATTTACTTTTTGGCTCTAACCGACGTTTTGCGAGTTGTTGCTTTTTTAGCTTTAGCTGTTGTTTCGTTGGAAGTTTCGTTTTCTGAAGTACTTTTAGTAGTTTGTTTTTCGAGCATGGTGAGCATGTTCTGTAGTTTGGATATCTCTTTATCCTTGAGCTGTAGTTCGTCTCCTTGGTTTTTGATGGTTGTGAGGAGAGAGTTCAGTTCTTCGTTGTCAATATCAAGCGGATAGCGATTGTTTACACGTGTGATAAAATCGCCTAGAATATTCATAAAGTTAGTGAAAGCATCGTAGGGCGAATCGTAAATACCGCGGTAGCCTCCATAGCTGTTAGGCTTGGTGCTCATAAAACGGAGATTGTTTGAGGCCTGTAGGTAATCAAAATCCTGTTGGAGTCTTTTATCACGACAAATGCGTACACGATCGGCAATGGAGTAGAGTTTTTCAAAAGCTTCTCGCTGCATTACGTTGCCTAGCCAGGGCGATAGGTCACGTTCTTCGTCAACCCATGAAGTAGGATAAGTAACAGTGAGTTCGCCAGCGGGTTTGATTTTGCTGCAAATCTCGGAGGGTGTACTAAAGGTAATACCGCGCTGCTTGAATTGGGCAGGTAAAGCCTTGAGGAATTCAAGGATATTGGATGAGAGGGGTTGGAATATGCCTAAGGCACATAGCTCCATGAAGATGTTGATTACCTGGTCTTCTTGGGGCAGGTTATCAATCCAGTTAGCGTAGGTATCGGCAAAGAGAGGATATTCGCTCCAACTTGAGTCGTTAAAGCGGTAGGAGATATCTTCTGAGAGCGAGTGGTCGCGGAGTAGGAGTTTGAGGTTTGGATTACGGCTACAACTGTATACAAAGTGAGGACTCTTCCATCCAAGTACGTGGCGTGCGCCTTCTGCGAGCATGCCTTTGAAGCCCATGGAAGCAACAAGTTCGCCAATTTCGTCTGAGTATACAAGGCACGAGTTACGGAATATTTTGGGTTCTTGGTTAAAGAGAATCTTAATTTTTTTGCAAAGTCGTTCAACTTCGTCACGGAAGGTGTCGAAGTTTTTTAGCGAGGAGAATCCATGTGAATAGGGCTCTGCAAGGAACTCAACGCAATGCGTTTCGTTGAGTTTTTGAAGCAGTTCAATTACTTGAGGTGCATGATGCTCAAGTTGTTCAATAGCACATCCGGAGAGCGATATCGCACACTTGAATTCGCCAGGATTAGCTTTGGCCATTTCAATGAGAGCTTCGAGAGCAGGTACGTATGACTGTTCAGCAGTTTCAGTAATAGAACGTTCGTTCTCGTAGTCATCGTAGTAGTAGTGGTCGGTGCCGATATCAAAGAAACGGTACCTTTTGAGATGGATGTTTTGGTGTATCTCGAAATATAAACAGACTGTTTTCATGATGTGTGAGGTTTGTTCGGTGAACTCTGTGTTAGTTGTTGATGAACTTGTTGTAAACGTTGTAGATGCGCTTACCGACTTTTTCCCAGGTAATTTGGTCTACTTCATTTTTTCCTTCTACCTTGAGGTATTCGTGCAAGGAGTCATTGGTGCAAAGAGAGTACATGGCATCTGCCATTGCGTTGATGTCCCAGTAGTCGGTTTTAATGCATTTGTCGAGAATTTCTGCGCATCCACTTTGTTTTGAAATTATGGATGGGACGCCGCATTGCATAGCTTCGAGAGGTGAAATACCAAAAGGTTCGCTTACAGAGGGCATGACATATACATCGGAGTCGGCAAAGGCTTCGTACACTTGTTTGCCTCGCATAAATCCAGGGAAGTGGAATCGGTCGGCAATACCTCGGGCTGCGGCCATGTTAATCATGTCGTTCATCATGTCGCCCGATCCTGCCATGCAAAAGCGTATGTTACGTGTACGTTGGAGTACGAGTGCTGCAGCTTCGACAAAGTATTCTGGACCTTTTTGCATCGTGATACGTCCGAGGAAGGTTACAACTTTTTCTTTGCGGTTTTGTTGTGCTTTCCGACGTTTGGCAACCATGTCAAGAATATCCTGTGAGAGTGGATATACGGCATTGTGCATGGTGATACACTTGTCTGGACTCTGGTGGTAATGGTTAATAACAGTTTGGCGCGTAAGTTCAGAAACGCACATGATGCAGTCTGCATGGTCCATACCATCTTTCTCAATGCCGTATACCGTTGGGTTTACATGTCCGCGTGAGCGGTCAAAGTCAGTAGCGTGGACGTGGATAACGAGAGGTTTTCCGCTGACATTTTTGGCGTGAATACCGGCAGGGTAGGTGAGCCAGTCGTGTGCATGAATAATGTCGTACTCTTGTTGGCGGGCGATAACGCCTGCTACAATAGAGTAGTTGTTAATTTCATCTTGGAGGTTCTCAGGGTAACGTCCTGAAAATTCAATGCAACCTAAATCGTCTGTGAGTCGGTAATTGAAGTCGGCGTAGATATGGTTACGCAGGTCATAATAGAGTTCGGGATCCATTTTAGAACCTAAGCGTTCCTTGAGATAGTTGTGATCAACATCGCGCCACACTACAGGTGTTTCGCTCAAGCCGATAATGTTCATAAAGCTTTTGTCTTCGTCGCCCCAGGGTTTAGGAAGGCAGAAGGTGATGTGCATATCGGGCTGAGCAGCCAATCCTTTGGTGATGCCGTAACTGGCTGTTCCGAGTCCTCCGAGAATATGCGGTGGGAATTCCCAACCGAACATTAGAACTTTCATAAGTGGTGTATTTTTTAGACGCAGTTTTTAAAAGGCGTATTTGCATATAAAGCTGATAGTGCCTTTTAAAAGGACTGTGTACTTGTCGTTATTCCATGGCATTATTGTATTTTTCGAGCATTCGCAGTGCGCGGAGTATGCCACTGACATTTTTGGCAAACGAGATAGCTCCTCGGCCGTGGAAGGGAGGATTACCATCAAACAATTCGGGAATGGTACCGATGCAGTGGTAGAAGAGTTCTTCTTCGAAGCCTATAAGTTGTCTTTCTATGTAATTTACTCCACTCATTTTGTATACTCTGAGGTATGCTTCAAGGTAAAAGCCGGTGAGTCCTGGCCAGGCTGTACCTTGATGATATGCCAGGTCTCGTTGGTTTTGCGGGCCTACATACATGGGAGTGTAGCCTCCACTTTTGGGCGAAAGTGAGCGTATGCCTTTGGGCGTTACAAGTTCTTTGGTGCAAATATCAAGAACGGATTTGCGTTGCTTCATGTCAAGAGGTGAAAAGTCGAGCGCAATAGCAAATAGCTGATTGGGACGTACGCTCCAATCCATCAATTGTCCGTCAACATAGTCGAGGAGGTAGCCATATTCGTTGAGGAAAACATCTTTGAATGCTTCGCCTACTTTATCGGCAAAGTCGGCAGCTTTAATGGCAAGTGCTTCGTTTTCATCGCCGGGATTTTCGGTTAATAGCTGTTCAAAGAATTTGAGTGCGTTGTACCAGAGAGCATTAAATTCAACAATATATCCTGAACGGGGAACAATAGGGTGTCCGTTCTGTGTTGAGTTCATCCAAGTGATGGCTTGGTTACGTCCATTGGCATACAGCAGTCCGTTTTCGTGTACAAAGAGGTTAGGATGTTTTCCGTTCCACAAATAGTTGATAATATCTTTGAAAAGCTGTCCATACTTTTCGTAGCACTTTTGACGCGATGTCGACTTGGCATACTGCTGGATGGTCCATGTGGCCCAAAGCAGTGTGTCGGGTTGTTCCACCTCGTATATATCAACAGACATAGGCTCTTTGTTCATAAAGTTATAGAGCGCTTTAATGGCTGTTTCCATGTATAGTTCAAAGCGTTCGGTTTCGCCAATTGAAAGCGTTAGCCCAGGCATTGCAATAAAGGTATCACGTGCTCTTGATTTGAACCATGGATAACCGGCTAAAATGTAGTTTTCGTTGTTCTTGGTTACTCTGAACTGGTGTGCAGCGTTTACCAGGCAGTGGTAAAAACTATCTTTGCGATCGAGTTTTGCTATTTCCTTTTCGAGGAATAATTCTATATCATTTGCTTCGATGGGTGCAATACCTGCGCTAAAGGTTATGCTTTCACCCTTTTTGATGGGCATTTCAAAGTAACCGGGTACGAGCAGGTCTTCTGAAGCATAATGTCCGCGTTCGCTCTCTTTAATGTAGTCCAAACCTTTATACCAGTTTGGTTCGTAGTGCCAATACGCCTTTTTGCTTGTTTGCATATAGAGGTCTGGGTATCCCTGGTAAAGACACATACTGATACCATTGTTTACCTCATTATAGTTACGGTTGGCAACGCTGTTTTCGTGAGTCCATTGTCTGACACTACGGAAAGCGAGGAAAGGCTTAAGACGCAAAGTTGTATCAGAATGTGCTTCGAGCAGTGTGTATCGGATATAAATGCGATGGATTGACGTGTCGAAAACCATTTCTTTTTTTAGTAACACGCCTCCCACGCGATATACCCAAGTTGGAACTTTGTCCCATTCAAAACTGACAATGTATTTATGTCCTTTGGGGCTATAGTTCTCACCTTGATATTTATGGAGTCCAAGATTGAATTCGGCTCCGTGCTGGATGACTGTTTCGTCAAGCGATGACAGCAGTACGTGATTCTCGTCGTCAAGTTCAGGAACGGGTATAACGAGTAAACCATCGTATTTGCGGATGTTGCAGCCAACTAATGTAGTAGAACAATACGCACCCGACCTATTCGTAATGAGCAACTCTTTATAGATAGAGTCTTGAAGGTTGGTCATCTGCGCTTTGTCAAATCTTAGGTAGCACATGGTGAAAGATGATTTTAAGGTTTCTGATTATTACTATGTTTGCTGTAAGTTGCCAAATTATGCAATTTCGGGTCTGTAAGCCGTATGCAAATAGTTGTGCTTCAAAGTAGATGTAGTTTGTCCATAGCCTGTTGCGGCGTATTTTGTATCTGTTTACTGGTGAAAAAGCACAATTTTTAATTGGCACTCAAAAGTAGGAAAAAAAAGTAGGCCAAAAAAGTTTTTTTAGGAAAAAAATAGATTTATCTCGTTTTTGACGTGAAGCGAATTAAAAGTACGGCAAAAACTTGGTATCTCTGTGCTGAATTACTACTTTTGCACTGATAAGTTTTAAAAAATAGGTCGTATGTATTTGCCTAAAATATGATGATTATGTTATCAGATGGGCTATCGGGCCTGTTGCTCAGAGTTTTTTCGCTATGAGAAAGTACTGACAAGAGGTAACTTTTCAGCATGGATGCTGTACACTAAATATACATTTAATACTAATAGGAAACTAAGCTTAATATAGCAATCAAAATGACTAAGTCGGACCACTTTGATGCTTTAGCCGCCGGGCGGGCCATGAAAGACATTTGGGAGGTGCTTAACAGTGATGAACGTAAACTGATTACATCTTCGTTGAGTGTAGAGAAGTATAAGAAAAATGAGTTTATATACCATGAGGGTGATCGCCCTGATCGTCTTCTTTGCCTATATTCTGGTAAGGTAAAAATATTTCGTGATGGCGTTGGAGGTCGTTATTTGATTAATCGTGTATTGCGACCTGTGCAGTATTTTGGATACAGGGCATCGATGGCCAATGAGCCTTATGTTACTGCTGCTGCTGCTTTTGAGGAATCAACCATTATAGCTGTGCCAATGGCTGTAGTTTATCAGATAATGAAAAGCAATAATGCGTTGTGTCATTTCTTCATAACGTCTTTAGCCAAGGATTTAGGTTTGGCTGACCAGCGTATTGTAAGCATCACACAAAAACATGTGCGTGGACGTTTAGCTGAGGCTCTGTTAGGTTTATTGGATATTTATGGCTATGACACCGATGGAAAGACGTTGGATTTACACATCTCACGTGAAGATTTGGCCAATCTTTCAAATATGACCACGAGTAATGCTATCCGCACACTGTCGATTTTTGCAGATGAAGGTATACTTGAGGTGCGAGGTCGATTTATCAAGTTCTTGGATGTTGAAGCCCTTAAGCAAATATCGCATAATGGTTAGCAGCTGGTATTTTTGATAAATTATCTATCTAGCTATTTTTGAAGTTGAATGGATATACAGCAAGCATAAAGGATCCAGTCATTCCTTCTGTTTTTTGAAGGAAGGATTGGAGTCTTTACTTTATGTGTATAATATTTATTTTATCTTCAACGAAGATAAAGGTGCATCAAAATGTGTTGATTTATTAGTCATATTTGCTACATATTCCTTTGTATTCATCCTATCTACCCCATATTCCTAGATATAATAAAGGCTTTAGCTGATTTATTGATCAGCTAAAGCCTTTGCTTCTTATTAAGAGAAAAAGTTTTTGTAATTGCACGGAAGCAACTTCTCGTAATCCGCTTCGCT
>CALCVT010000011.1 GCA_937906495.1 uncultured Prevotella sp. | reverse complement strand
GAAAGCCGAAGCCAGCGCCAAGCGTAGGGAAAAGGCAAGAGCTCAGGAAAAGGCTAACGAAGAACGAGCCGAAAGAATTTTCGATATGGCACAAGAGGCCGAAAACGTAGAAGATTTCTTCAAAATGGCTTCCGAAATTTATCAGATAACAAAAACCGAAGCCATCCTTCGCGGCATCTTCAACCTGTTGAAGAACCATACGATAAATTCATCTCGCGAAGTAGGGCACTACTTAGCGCCCTACTCAGAATTTCTAACACCGAACGAAGAGCAGGAAGCAAAACGAAGCGAGCGCACAAATGCACCCGCCAAAGAAAACGTACCCGAAGTCAAGGGAAACGTAGACAATCAAGGAAATCCCTTGAACGAAGACGGAACTTTGAAGGTTGAAAAGATAAACGCTATTGATGAATTGACCGACGAGGACTTTTCCAATCCTACCCGAAACGTGCAACTGCCGGCATTACCACAAAACGTTGATAATGCCATCGGTGCGAACGGAAAACCTGTCGTTATCAAAAAGAATATCTTTAAGAAAAACAAGAAAAGCCATAAGGACGTAACGGCATCTCAAAGTAGACAGATATTAACAGAAGCATTGTATAATACCAATATGTATGGGAAAAATCAAAAAAATACAAGGCCATACAATTGGATACTGATACATAATGCAAGAAAACATTCATCTGTAATCTTAGAGGTGAATCATACAAAAGATAATTTAGAAGTCGTTAATTGGCATTTCTTGAGTGATGATACTCTCGAACAAAAAAAAGAACAAGCCATCAATGAGGGGGGCCTGATCCTCACACTCGAAAGTGCAGCTGGCAATACTAATGATGACTTGTCTACCCACAAAGATACACCTTCTACCCCAAACAGCCAAACCGAAGAAGTTAAAAATACACAGCCCGAAGCACCTTATACCATCACGCCTACAACCTACACCAACAAGGCCGGAAAAACTTCAAACGTATTTTTGATTACCTTTGCAAAAGAACTCGATGCATGGGAGAAGAAAACCATCACACGCATCACCTTAGAACGTACAAACGGAAAAGGAAGCGTTACACGAGGATGGAGAGACAAAAAAACCGGAGGATGGATTTTCAGAAATGAAGAGGACGCTATTCGCGCCGCACAGGTTGTACAAATACAAGAGCCGGAAACAAACAGCGAAACAGAAACAATTGAAGATTCTTCAACCACGAACAAAACAAAAGAAAAAGACAAAATCAACGATGCTGACAACAATACAAACACAAAATTTGCACCAGACGATAAGGTGCAGTACTCTCACGATGGGGGAACTACATGGACTGACGCTGTTGTTGCAGAGATAAACAGCGACGGTACTTACACTATTGATACAGGACTCGCACCCGTAATGTGGGTGAGGGCAACACCCAATCAGTTGAGACCGGCAACAAACAATAGTATCACGCAATTGCCACAATTCGAAGAATGGATAACGCTTTCTTCACAACAGAGACTTCCTTACATGGAGGCTTTCCCGCTCACCGAAGAGGAAATCAAAAACTCAACGGTCGACGAAATTCTAAAAGCAAACGCCTTGCGCTTCCTCAAGGGAGAGAAAGGAATGATTGCAACAGTTTCATACATAAACGTATTTCAAAATGTTAGGTATCCCAACAGAATGGCTGCCAACGATAGCAGCACAACCAACAGCACACAGCTGGATTCACCCGCTCATCAAAACGAGCAGCAAATGGACGTTCGAAACCGAAGAGAAGGTGGAAACGAGAATGCACGAGTGGATAGAACAAATAGTCAAGAAGGAGTTTCCAACGAGGAACGACCACTACATGCTGACAAGGCTGGTACGCGAAGCGCTACTTCCGGCAATGGAAATGGAGGCAGTGAACAGGTTCCTCAACGAGAGGCCGTACTTCAGCCTGGTTATTCCACAAGCACTGAGCATTCAGGAGGCAGTGTACGTAGCGGGGATGGACGCAATGTCGGAGGACGAACAAGACGAAAAAGCAGTTCAAATTCTCGAACAAATAGTAAACGGAAAGTACAAACTGACAACCCACGAAATGAAAAGTATGATAGAGGATTAGACCTCAACGACCCGATCGACAAAGAACTGAACGAGGCTCTCAACGATTTCGACAGCTTGCTCAACGAGTTTAAAAAAGCAGGAAAACGCTCCTTGAGCATGTCTGTTGTCGGTATGAATAACGAACAAATCGAAATGCTCCCGAAACTGATTGTGGCGGGAGCCAGGGCGGGGTTTGTCGTTATCAAAAAGGGAATCCGAACTTTCAACATGTGGGCTTCGCGCATGAGTAAGCTTGTCGGACAACCCTTAACAGATGCCGGACTTTCTGATAACGAAATTGATGCCTTTATCAAAGAAATGTGGAACTCGCCCTACAAACTCGACGGACAGGAACATACGCTCAAAGAGTGGGCTTCAATCTTAGGGCAGCAGGAACTACGCAAAAAAGTAGGAACTTCGCTCGAAGAAAAACGTAAGCAGCAACTCGAAGCAGAACCTATCGCAGTTATTTTTGGAGATGCACAAAACATTGCAGAAACACTACCATTCTTGCTGCCTAAACAGCAGGAGGACGTACTGAAAGCAGAAACGCAATTTTTTGACGAAAGCCACAACGACCAACTCCATGCAAACGGAAAAGGATTCATGTTTACAAACGGAACGGGTACGGGTAAAACCTACACAGGACTTGGTATCGTCAAACGTTTCATCAAGCAAGGAAAAGGACGTGTGCTTATCGTCACACCATCACAGCAAAAAGTAAACGACTGGATTGGAGATGCTAAAAACCTGAACATTCAACTCACAAGCCTCGATACAGCAGCCAAACAAAACGGTACAACAGCTACCACCGAAAAGGGAACCGGAGCAGTCATCACCACTTTTGCCAACTTCCGGCAAAACAAAGCACTGCTCGAAGACACCTTCGACCTCGTAGTTTACGACGAAAGCCACCGACTGCTCGAAAACAAAAGTGGAGAACAAACAGCAGGAGTATTTCAACACCACCACATATGCAATCGTAACAAAAATTCAGCCTTCATTCGCCTTCAAATGATTAACCCCTTGTTTAAATCATTAAAGGAGGCGCAGGAGGACTACGCCAAAAAGCGCGAAAAGGCTGTCAATGAACTCTTGAAGAAATATAGTCAGGTTTCTGAACACGGGCTTATACGCAATGGAATACCCGTTCCACCGCCTCTCGACTCAACACCTGACTATAAAAAAGATGGATTCGACGATTTTTACAAAGATCTTGAAAACATTGCCGCACTACGAATTAAATACCACAAGGAAGTAGAACCACGACTACAGCAGGAAGCCGAACAGGCTGCAAAGCATACAAAGGTGGTATTCCTTAGTGCAACACCATTCAACACCATCCAAAATCTGGATTACGCCGAAGGATATATCTTTACATATCCCGAAACAGGCAGCGGGAAAATCGGACCGCGTTCGCAGTTCTTTCTCGACCACTTCGGAGCTGCATTCAAGTTCAGATACGGACGGCTGGAGAACAGCACAAAAAATGCTGATGCCATCGCAAAACAGGAAGTAGCATTTTCCGACTATCTGCAACACCAACTCCAAACCATGAGCGGACGCATCATTGATAGCCCGTTCGACTATTCGCGCGATTTCCCAACCGTCACACTCGAAAAAGCTGACGAATTCAATGCAGCAATGGAGGAACTTGCAAACAATCCAATCACAAGCAGCGGATACTACAAGGTATTTGGAGACTACATCTATTCAAACGCACTGTTCGAAGTCATAAAAACAGCGCAATCCATCACGCGCATCAAGGAACACCTCAAGCGCGGACGAAAAGTAGTTGTATTCCACAGGCGTATGGAAAGCGAAAAAAACTTACAGCCGCCCTTCGCTCTAATCCTTACAGCATCACAGGAAGCCATCGAACAAGACGAGCATGCTTCAGCCGAAGAAAAACGCGAGATGCTCAGACAACTGGCTATAATCAGGTCGCAACTAAAAAGCATGCTCGAATGGGAACAGACACTCGACTTGCGCATGCCGCGTCTTCAAATTGCCGACGCTTTCGGCGCTGACAACGTACTCTTCTTTAGCGGAAAGGAAAGCAAGGCTGCAAAAGATAAGGCTGTAAAGGCTTTCAACAACGACGATTCCGGCAAAAACATCATCGTCATACAGGAAAGCAGCGGAAAAGAGGGCATATCGCTACACGATACCACCGGAAAGCACCAGCGTGTACTCATCACACTGCCACTGCCACAAAGCCCCATTACAGCCCTGCAAATCGAAGGACGTATTTACCGCATAGGCAACAAGAGCAATGCTATATTTGAATACCCGTTCCTTGGACTGAACTCCGAAATGATACTATTCGGACAATCCTTCAACGCACGACTTGGAACAACCGAAAACCTGGCTCTTGGGTCGCAAGCACGCGATTTGCGGAAAAGCTTCACACAAGGAGTTGAGGAACACAGCGGTTTTATCGACTACGACAACCAAGGTGTAGGCGGAAAGGAATTTGATGCAACCGTACAAAACGATACCAACCCGTTCGATGCAGCCGTACTCGATTACTACAGCAACCAAAAACTCACAGGCAGACGCAACAACCGCGATGGAGTAGACTATTACCCAACACCGGAGCCGCTTGGATACATGATGACCCAATGGGGACAAATTGACGAAGGAGAGAGCGTTCTCGAACCGAGTGCCGGACATGGAGCCATTGCGCGATACGTTTCGCGCGAAAACCGGCTTACAGCTATCGAACCTTCACAAAACCTATTTGCCAAACTGCAATTCAAGGCCGGAGGACCGGGACGAACTTTCGAAAACAACATTTTCGAAAACTACAACATCCACAACAAGCACGATGTAATTCTCATGAACCCGCCATTCGGACAAGGCGGAAGAACGGCCATCGACCATTTAGCCAAAGCCTTCAATCATCTCGAAGAGGGAGGACGCATTGTAGCAATCATACCAAGAGGCTCTGCCGACAAAAAATTCGACAAATGGTACCTTGAACAGAAGGATGCAGCGCTTACAGCCGAAATCGCATTGCCCGACATCACATTCCAACAGGCAGGAACTGCCGTAAGCTGCCGAGTTGTAGTCATAGACAAAATCACTAACACCGATTTGCGCCATCAGGCTGTAAATGCAGCACTACATTACGACATCAGCAGAGAGAAGTTCGAAAAGATTGAGGACTTCTTCAACGAAATTCGCGACATCCGTGTTCCGGGTCGTACCGTCGACACAAAAGCTAAATACCAAAAGAAGGCCAAACCTACTGCCCGCGAAATTAAAACAATCAAGGGAGTACAAGATGTCTACTTGAACGAAAAAGGTATAATCGTTTCCGGACGTGGTATCTATGAATCCCTCTATTGGGAAGACAAAACCGGAAAAGACCTTCTTAATAGCATGATGGTCAAATACAATGTGCTGAAAGCATCATCCGAACGTTTCGAAAAGATTGGCATGACTAACAAGTCCGAAGTGTGCGACGAACTGAAAGCCCTTGCATGCAAACTCGTAGATATGAGCGAGGAGGAGATGGAGCGTGCCATTGAGCAGCGGAAATCATCCAACGGAGCTGTGCTTTACAGAGAAGGCGAAAACGAAGAAGATTTAGAGGCAGTAAACGCAAGGTTTAATGAAGAACTCTCTCATTACATTAAGAGTGGAATAATTCCTGATGATGGGAAGTTCTATCTGGGCTATCCTTCAGTAGAATTGGAATCCTCTGATTTTCCCTATCTTCCTATATTCATGCGTGTTTCGTTGATGAATAAGAAAGCTGGTATGGAAAGGCATCCTTTTAGTCCTAATGATTTATATAATTTACCAAAAGCTTTAAAATCGCCGATAGCCGTTTTTAAGTATACAAGAGAAAATATGAGAAATGTTATCATTGATTTAACAAAGAATGGTAAGCACTTTCTTGTAGGTATAACGCTTGATTTCGACACAGGAGAATTGCACATCAATAGCGTTTCTGGTCTTTTCCCTAAAGAGAATCATGAATGGATAAAATGGATTCAAGATGACAAATCTCTTGGCATATATCAAGAAGAAAAGGTTCAAAACCTTATCGAAAGTCTTCGGACTAATCCCGAAGAGGCTGAACGAATAGGATTGAACCTTGAAACTATATCTGCAAAAGTAAGTAATGTTGCGAATAAGACAAAGGAAAAACTAAAAAAATATGCTAATTCCGAAACGTCCCAACATACCGAGGATAATAAGTTTCGTCAAGCCCAAGCTGCCCACCCCACCAGCGAGGCCGAGGTATCCGAAGCAGCCAACGATGCAGCCCAATCCTTGCATCTCGACAACGTAACCATCCTAAGCGAAGAAGACCTTGCA
>CALCVT010000010.1 GCA_937906495.1 uncultured Prevotella sp. | reverse complement strand
GCGACCCCAACCTTGGCAAGGTTGTGCTCTACCAACTGAGCTATTTCCGCGTTGTTTGCCTTGCCGCTATCGCGGCTTAGCGGGTGCAAAGATAGGCAAAGGTTTTTAATTGACCAAGCCTTTGCTGTGTTTTTTTACAAAAAAAGCGTAGCAAAGCACCACAGCAAAGCCAAATAGCGGTATAACGAAGGCTATCGACATGTTGTAACGGTCGGCTATTGTGCCCATAAGCAGCGGGCCGATAGCTCCGCCAACGGGGGTCATCATCAAGAGCGATGAGGCTCGTTTGGTAAGCGGGCCGAGGCCGCGGAGCGAGAGGGCGAAGATGGTGGGGAACATGATGCTCTCGAACACATAGATGAGTACAAGTGCAAAAAGCGAGATGGTTCCCAGGTTGAGTACAACCAGCAGGGTGGTGGTAAAAGTGCCGAGAGCGCAGATGCGCAGTATGGTGTCGCCGCTGATGTGTTGCATAATGAAACTGCCTGCCACGCGTCCCAGCATGAATAGTCCCAGGCCGCCAAACGAGAGGGCGATAGCTGCATGGTAGGCCGACATCCAACCCTCGTCGGTAACGTAGTTTATAAAAAAACTGTTGATGGATATTTCGGCAACCTCGTAGCTTAGCAGCGCCAGCAGGCCAAACATAAATAGCGGTGCGTGCAGAAGTTGTTGCAGCGGTTTGCGTTTAGCGTGCGGTTGGGTTGCTGCAGGGGTGTTGTGCGGTATTTCGGGCAATTTGACACGCGAAAACATAATGGCAACTGCCAGTGCTGTTATTCCCATTACGATGTAGGGTAGGGCGATGTGGTTTTTACCATCGTCCGAGAACAGCAGCATACCGCCAAACAGCGGACCGCATATGCACCCTAAGCCGTTGAAAGACTGTGCCAGGTTCAGGCGTGCCGGGGCTGTGTCGTGGCAGCCCATCTCAGTGACGTAGGGGTTGGCGGCTGTTTCGAGAAAAACCAGGCCACAGGCAATGACAAAGAGCGAAAAGAGGAATAGCTCGAACGACATGAGCCTTGCACCGGGCCAAAAGAGCAGTGCTCCGATACCATAAAGTAGCAAACCCGTTACAACGCCTTTGCGGTAGCCGCGTCGGTCTATAAGTAAACCGGCGGGTATGGCCATGACAAAATAGCCTAAATAGAACATGACCTGTACCAGCGAGGAGTGGGTACGCGATATTTGCATAATGTCCTGGAAGTGTTTGTTCAGCACATCGAGTATGGCATGCGCAGCGCCCCATAAAAAGAAGAGCGAGGTAATGAGGACAAATGGTAAGCGGTATTGTTTGTTTAGAAAAGCTTTCATTGCTGGTTGTTAAGGATATCGGATAGAATAGGTGTAAGGAAGTTTTTGTGCAGGCCGCAAAAGGCTGGGTTGTTCAGGTTGTAGTTTGTGTGGTTGTTGTCTGAGTAAGTCAAAGGCAAGCCCTGAGCGGACTTGCCTTTGGTCTCTGTGTGGATGGTAAGGGGCCTATGCTTCGTAGTGTTCGAAGAGAAAGTCGTTGTAAGGATACTTCTGTACGTGGAGTTGGCGGATGCGCTCGTAGAAGAGTTCCTTCAGATTGTCTATATTTTCGCGTTCGCGGGCCGAAATAAAGATGCAGTCGTTGCCCAGTTTGGCCATCCACGTGCGGCGCAGTTCCTCAAAGGGAATGTTCTCTTTGGTGGCCGGTGTCAGGTCGTCAGCGTCTTTTTCGGTCCAGGTGTAGGCATCCATTTTGTTGAACACCAGGAGTTGGGGTTTATCGGAGCATCCCAGGTCGTGCAAGGTGCTGTTTACTACCTCGATTTGCTCTTCGAAGTCGGGGTGTGACACATCAACAACATGTACCAGCAGGTCGGCTTCGCGTACCTCGTCGAGTGTGCTCTTGAACGAGTCGACCAGGTCGGTAGGCAGTTTGCGTATAAAGCCTACGGTATCGGCCAGCAGGAAGGGAAGGTTGTCGATAATTACTTTGCGTACAGTGGTGTCGAGCGTAGCAAAGAGTTTGTTTTCGGCAAATACTTCGGTTTTGGCCAGCAGGTTAATGAGGGTCGACTTGCCCACATTGGTGTAGCCTACCAATGCCACGCGGATAAGGCGTCCGCGATTTTTGCGCTGGGTTGTTTTTTGGCGGTCAATGTCGGCTAGGCGTTGTTTGAGCAGAGCCATGCGGTTCAGAATGATACGGCGGTCCATTTCGAGCTGCGTTTCGCCAGGTCCGCGCAAACCAACCGAACCTTTACCGCCACCTGAGCCCGATCCGCCACCTTGGCGTTCAAGGTGAGTCCACAAGCGCTGTAGTCGGGGCAGCATGTAGCGGTATTGTGCCAGTTCAACTTGTGTTTTGGCATTGGCCGTTTGTGCACGCATGGCAAAGATGTCGAGGATGAGGCTTGTGCGGTCGAGTATTTTGACGCGGAGCTCCTTTTCGATGTTGCGCAACTGTTTGGCCGAGAGTTCATCGTCAAAAATTACCATGCCGACTTCGCGTTCGGCATCTTCTTCGGCTTCGATGTAGGCACGTATTTCTTCGAGTTTGCCCTTGCCCACGTAAGTTACCGACGAGGGGCCGTCGAGCCGTTGGGTAAAGCGCTTGACGGTGGTTGCCCCGGCTGTTTCGGCCAGGAAGGCCAATTCGTCGAGGTATTCGGAGGTCTTGCGTTCGTCCTGCGTTTTGGTTATCAGACCAACGAGAACGGCGGTTTCAGTTTTGGCCTCGCTTTGTATAAATTCTTTCATTGAAAATGTCGTTGCGGGTTAGAATGTTATCTGGTCGCCTTGTCGGGGTGGGATAGCGGTTGCAAAGTTACGCAAAATGTAGGCAAATGCCTAAAGTTACGGGCAATATATCTGTACCGAAGGGCTTGGGGGCATCATTTTACCGCCGCCGTATCAGGATGTAGAGTACCACGGGCACTCCCATGAGTGGGGTGATGGCTGCCAGCGGCAGTGTGCCCCGGCTGCCAGGCAGATGAGTGAGCAGGAGCGACAGCAGGGCCACATCGGCACCAAGCACCAGGGTGGCAGGCAGGAGTTTGCGGTGGTCGGCGGTGTGGAGCAGCAGGCGGGCAATGTGTGGAACGGCCAGCCCGATAAATGAGACAGGGCCGCATAGCGCGGTGACACTGGCTGTAAGTAAACCTGTAATAAGGAGCAGACGGGTGCGAACCCGACGTACGCGTACCCCTAAATTGGTGGCATACTCGGGGCCTAACAGCAAGGCGTTGAGCGGGTGCGACAGGGTGAGCAGTAGTAAGGCTGGTATTACAACTAACAGGGCGAGCAAGGGCAGGCGGTTGAGCGGAACGCCCGAAAAATCGCCTAATCCCCATACTACAAAGGAGCGTACACCTTCGGTCGTGGCGTAAAAACTGAGGAGTGAGATAATGGCCGAGATGGCAAAACTGAGCATGACGCCTGCTACTAGCAGCGAGAGGTTGCCGCGAAGGTAGTGGCTACAGCCCATAAGCAGAACTATGACCATGCAGGCTCCGGCAAAGGCTGCACCGATGGTGAGCAGCACCCCCGAGAGGGTGGCCGAGCCTATGGCCCAGCTGCCTCCGAGTGTGAGCAGGGCAATGGCCGCTCCGAGCGATGCTCCGCTGTTTACCCCCAAAAGCGAGGGGTCGGCAAGCGGGTTGCCAAAGAGGGTTTGCATCACCAAACCGCTCCCGGCCAGGGCCATGCCGGCAAGCAAGGCTGTGAGCATTTGGGGCAAGCGCGACTCAATGACGATAAAGCGGGCTGCGCTCTCGGGAGCTGCCTGGCCGCAGATGGTTTGCCAAACCTCGGCGAGCGAAAGTTCGACACTGCCTGTACAAAGACATGCAGGCATGAGTAAAATGAGGAGTAGAAGCGGAATCTTCACAAATGCAGGGTGTTACAGCGGGTGGTAGTAGTTGGGATTTTTGACCGATACGCTTTGGGGATGGAAAATGGCTGCGAGTTCAATGAGCAGGCGCTCGGGGTGGAAGGGAACCTCTTCGTAGAATGGGGTCTTGAATGTGTTGCATGCCCAAATGCGTTTAGACTTCCAGGGTTTGAATTGTTGGTACTGCGCACAGTCGGCAGCCATTTGCTGATAGCTGATGTTGTGTATCTGGCCATACTTTACAAGCCAGATGTCGGCTTGTGCAGCTCGTGCATAAACGGTTTCAAGGTCGAGGGGCAAGCTGCCGCTTTCGGTACGGTCGGCCCAAAGGTATCGGCCTCCGGCATCTGTTATAAAGCGTCCCATGGTGCTGGCTCCTCCGGGCTGATACCAGGTGGCACCAGTGCGAAGGTCGCACATAACGGTGGGGCGGGGTGTTTGAACCTTTGCCATTTTGCGCTGCAGTTCCAGGTAGCTATGTTCTACTGCATTGAACAGCGAGTCGGCGCGTGCTTCTTGTCCTACCAGCCGTCCGTAAAAGCGCATCCACTCGGCACGTCCCAGTGGCGAGGTTTCCATGTAGTCGGCACATTCTATAAGAGGTATTTTTAAACGGTCCAAACTGCCGTGTCCGGCATTTTCAAAGGGCGAAACAAATAGGGCATCGGGGCGGGCAGCTTGCAGTAGTTCAAGGTCGGGTTGCAGGCTGGAGCCCATGTTTTGGATGTTTTTGCCAATGAGTTTGCGAATGCGCCGACTTACCACGTAGGCTGTGTCGGCCATAGCTGCAATGCAGTTTTCAGCTCCCAGGTCAAGAAAAAGTGCTGCATGTACCGACCCTGTCAGTGCTGCCCGTTTGATAGGAGTGCGTACCACTGTTCCTGCGGGTAGCTGGGCGGGCAAGGGTTTGTCGCGGGGCACCAGCAGGTAGGTGGCCAGGGTTTGTCCGGGATGCCAGGCATCGCCAATGCGTACCAGGGTAAAACTGTCGGCCTCTTCCATGTGTAGCAGGCTGGCATGGCGTATGCCGACGGGTTTACCCGTTTGTTCGGATGTTGTGGGGGTGCAGGCCACATGGAGCAAACTCAGGCAAAAAATCAGTAGAAGTTGTAGTTGGTGCATCAGTCGTAGTTTGTAGTTGGGTGTCTTTTGCCAAAACTCCGGCGCGTATTGCTGCGTAGGGGCTGAGAGGCCTTTTGCTGCAAGTCGTGCCGGAGTTGGTGGTGTGTAATGTTTTTTAGAGTGTGATTTCGCCCGCAATGCTCGAGTTCATCAGGCGTATAATCTCTTCGTTCGTATAGTCATGGCCAAGCAGGAACATGAGTTTGGTAACCATGGCTTCCATTGTTGAGTCGTATCCGTTGATAACGCCGGCCTGGAGCAGGCGTATGCCGGTTCCGTAGCGGTGCATCTCGACCGATCCTTTGGAGCATTGTGTAATGTTTACTACGATAACCCCTTTGCCGATAAGTTTGCGTATGCGTTCTACAAACCAAGGCTTTTGGGTGGCATTTCCGGCACCAAAGGTTTTGAGAATGACAGCCCGTATGCCCGGCAGGTTGATGCAGGCGTCGACCACTTCCTTGCGAATGCCCGGGAAGAGGGTCAGAATCATGACATGGTTGTCGAGCAGGTAGTGTGGGCGGAAGGGGGCACCGGGTTCAGGACGGCGAATCAAGTGATTGTCGTATTTTATATGAATGCCGGCATCGGCAAGGGCAGGCAGGTTAAAAGAGCGGAAGGCATTGAACCCCTCGGAATTTATTTTGGTAGTGCGGTTTCCGCGCAGCAGTCGGCTTTCAAAGAAGATGCACACCTCGGGCACCATGGGGCGTCCGTCGGAGTCGGTAGCTGCTGCAATCTCGATACTGGTAAGCAGGTTCTCTTTACCATCGGTACGCAATTTTCCAATGGGCAGTTGCGAGCCGGTAATGATAAGCGGTTTGGCTAAATTTTCGAGCATAAAACTCAGAGCCGATGCCGTGTATGCCATGGTATCGGTGCCGTGCAGCAGTACAAAGCCATCGTACTTGTCGTAATGGTCGGCAATGATGTGAGCTATTTTTACCCAATAGCGTGGCTCCATGTCGCTCGAGTCGATGGGAGGGTCAAAGGCCAACGCATCGATTTGGTAATTTAAACTTTTTAGTTCGGGCACATAGTGTCTGAACTGCTCGAAGTCAAAGTTTTCGAGCGCTCCAGTTTCGGGGTTTTCTATCATTCCGATAGTTCCACCCGTATAGATGATGAGTATGTGGGGGGTCCGTGGTTTCTCCATGTTGCAAATCTACTAAAAAAACTTCACAAGCAAAGATGCCTTAGTGCTAAAACTTTTTGCCTTACGTCCGATGCTTTAGTATGTCGGGTAAGCAATTTGTAGGTTAATAGTGTTAAAACAATTCGCTTTGTATATACCCTATTTTTGAATGCTTCTTCCGTGTATCCTTTAAGTGAATGAAAGGCTTCAAATTGTTTTTCGAAATCTTTTTTCTACACGAGCGTTTTATGCAGGGTTACATAGTAAAACGGCAGGAGCACTTGTTGAATAGTGTTCCTGCCGGTAGTTTTTTTCAGTTCACGGGCCTGCCTTGGGGGCTGAGGTCTGTGGCGTTAAGATTTAGAGTTTGCAACTGCAGCGAGGCTTGATTTGCTGAAAGAAGTCGTTACCCTTATCATCAACGAGGATGAATGCGGGGAAGTCTTCCACTTCGATTTTCCACACAGCCTCCATGCCAAGTTCGGGATATTCTACGCACTCAATGCTCTTGATGTTTTGCTGCGAAAGGATGGCAGCGGGTCCACCGATAGAGCCCAAGTAGAAGCCACCGTGCTTTTTGCAAGCGTCGGTAACCTCTTGTGTGCGGTTGCCTTTGGCAATCATAACCATTGATGCGCCATGGCTTTGGAAGAGGTCGACATAGGGGTCCATGCGGTTGGCCGTGGTCGGACCCATTGAGCCGCAAGGCATACCCTTGGGGGTCTTGGCCGGACCGGCATAGAGCACGGGATGGTTCTTGAAGTAGGCAGGCAGTTCCTCGCCCTTGTCAACACGTTCTTTCAGTTTGGCGTGAGCAATGTCGCGTGCCACGATGATTGTGCCGTTCAGGCTTACACGGGTGGCTACGGGGTGCTTGGAGAGTTCCTTGCAAACTTCGCTCATGGGTTGGTTCAGGTCGATGCGTACCACGTCGCCCTCGCCTGCGTTGCGCAATTCGGCGGGGATGAGCGATGCGGGATTGTCGTCCATTTTCTCAATCCAAATACCGTCTTTATTGATTTTGCACTTAATGTTGCGGTCGGCCGAGCAACTTACGCCAAGTCCAACCGGGCAGCTTGCGCCGTGGCGGGGCAAACGTACCACGCGGATGTCGTGTGCAAAGTATTTACCACCGAACTGGGCACCGAGTCCGATGTTGTGTGCCTCTTCGAGCAGTTGCTTTTCGAGTTCAACATCGCGGAAGGCGCGTCCGGTTTCGTCGCCGGTAGTGGGCAGGTTGTCGTAGTAGTGCGTCGAAGCGAGCTTCACGGTAAGCAGGTTCTTCTCGGCCGAGGTGCCGCCAATAACAAAGGCAATGTGGTAGGGCGGGCAGGCTGCGGTACCAAGAGTCTTCATCTTGGCAACGAGGAAGGGTACGAGCGTTTGGGGGTTAAGAATGGCCTTGGTTTCCTGATAGAGGTAGGTTTTGTTGGCCGATCCGCCACCCTTGGTTACACAGAGGAACTTGTATTCCATACCCTCGGTAGCTTCGATGTCAATTTGGGCGGGCAGGTTGCACTTGGTGTTCACCTCGTCGTACATGTTGAGGGGAGCATTTTGCGAGTAACGAAGGTTCTCTTCGGTGTAAGTTTTGTAAACGCCTTTTGCAATAGCTTCTTCGTCGCAGTAGCCGGTCCAAACGTGCTGGCCTTTTTCGCCGTGTACAATGGCAGTACCGGTATCTTGGCAGATGGGGAGCTGGCCTTTGGCTGCTACCTCAGCATTGCGCAAAAAGGTGAGCGCTACGTATTTGTCGTTGTCAGAGGCTTCGGGGTCGCTCAGAATTTTAGCTACTTGTTCGTTGTGTGCGCGGCGGAGCAGGAACGAAACGTCGCGGAAGGCTTGGTTTATCATGCGGGTCAGACCTTCGGCCTCAACCTTCAGGATGGGCTTGCCTTCAAATTCGCCTACCGATACGTAGTCTTTGGTAAGCAGATAATATTCCGTCTCGTCTTTGCCGAGCTGGAACATGGGAGCATACTTGAATTCAGGTGCTTGTGCCATAATGATTGGGTATGATAGAATATGAGGATTGTCTTGCACAAGCAAAAGTAGCTAAAATATTTCAGAATGCGGCATCTGTTACCCCTATATTTTTGCACCAAGCATCTCTGTGCAATTCCCTTAAAAGTACCGCGGACGAAAGTATTCCATGAGCATGGCTGCTGAGCCTTGGATAATTGTCGGGGGCAAACCGACCTTTGTAACGATTTTCAATCCCGATAATGTCAACTGCATGATGTGTATAAACGTGCCCAGCCGGGAAGGTGCGCCCGAAAAGCAGGAAAACGTAGATAATCAACGAAGTGAATTACCGCTAAACTAAAGATTTAGCGGCTTCGGAGATAGCAATACCTCCTCTCTTTTCCTGCTTCTTTCTGCCACGGCTTTTTAGGACACGAGGTCGTTCATCCACCGTTGGGCAGTCCACAGGCTTGACTTTCCCACGCTCCGTGGGTAGG
>CALCVT010000009.1 GCA_937906495.1 uncultured Prevotella sp. | reverse complement strand
TTATTAACTAACAATGAATTCGACACTGTTGCATTGTCTGTTTGAATTCAGGTTAAAATAAGAAGGATATGAAATGTAAATTTATTTTAGCTGTATCTTTTCTAGCTTTAGCACTTGTATCTTGCGGAAATTCCCAAAAGCAAGCAGAAACACAAGTGGCTGCTACGGGGCAGCAAACAGCAGTTGCTGATTATTGTGGAACTTATCAAGGTGTACTCCCTTGTGCCGACTGTGAAGGCATAAAGACAACACTTGTGATTCGTAACGATTGTACTTACGATTTAAAAAGTGAGTATCTTGGTAAAGATGAAGGTGTATTCGAGACGAGTGGCGTATATAATATGAAACAAAGCGACTTGATTGAACTTGTAACCCCATCGTCAGGTGCAAAAACTTATTACAAGATAAGTAAAAATACCTTATTGAGGACAGATAGTATAGGTCAGAATTACTTGGGCGATACTGCTGAATATTATAAATTGACCAAGAAATAGAATCTTGACTTTATGATGTCTGTGTTGTCAGAATCGAGGGTGCAATGTTGTAATCGGTTTGCAATGCGACAATAAGAATCTCGTGGCTAATTATATTTATCCTTTAGCCGGCTATTTCAATTGTTATTAGTGATAGTCCAAGTATAAATAGTTGTTTGTACTTGAACTACCACTTATTTTATACAATAAACTATTTAAGTTTCTGTTATTCTAGGAGAGTCATAACGCAGGTCTCATTCATATATTACTACATTTCATCTTCGCTGCTACCAGCATTACCTGTAGTATCTTGATTTTTGTCGCGTGTAATGTTGGGAGCACTTCCATCAAGAGGAATAGCTATGTTAAAAGCTGGTCCTTCTTCGATACCAACTAAACCTATTTGAGCACCTAGTCGAATACATTTGCTATCGCTCTTCTCCATATCGTAGGCCATACCCAAGAGAATGGTTCCTGTGCGCTCGCTGTCTAAAAGATAGTTCTCAAAATCGGCTTTTGTATAGCTTTTAGAAAAGAAAGCTGAACCATTACACGTAATTACTACTTCTGCTTGATTGTCGTAAAACTTATTGCCCATTTCATCGGTTATGGCCGGCTGATGCTTATTTGAATGTCGCGTAATGGTTATTTTGTAAACATTCTGTCCTAGTTTGGCCGTATAGGTGTTTTTTAAATCTCCATCAGCATAAGGCTCTTGCTCCTTAGCTGTGTTTTCAGTCTGAGCACCAGGTTCGGTCTGGGTGTTTCCCTTATTGTTTTGGCAGGCAGTCAAACCAATGGTCAAGGCTATAATTGCTACTGTTGGAAATCCTTTTTTCATATCAGATAATTGAAAACATATGTTTATGATGCTACAAAATAACAAAAACTTCAACAAACGGACAAGAAAACAGAGGAAAGAGTAGAGACTGATAGTTGTTTTTCGTTATATTCGCTGCATGAAACATATTATATTCCCACATAAAGCTATTATTTTGCTGCTATCTGTTGTATTGCTTGTTTTGCAAGCATCTTTTGTTTCGTGCAATAAGCCTACAGATAATAGTTCTGTTACAACTTCTGCAGCAAAGATTCATGTAGATACTACCGCACGCATTGTGATGGAGGTTAGTCGGAGTGCAAGGCTCTATACAACAGAGTATAAAATACATAAAGTTGTAACCTATACTGACAATCCCACAGTAGAAGGTAAGGTTGTTGGTATTCCGGTAAAGATGCCTACACGCCTGGGCGACCGTAAAGTTGCTATTCCAATTGATGTTACTCTAAAGGCATATATAGATTTCAATAACTTTAGCCCTGAGAATGTAAAGCGTGCAGACAGTACAGTGGTGATAACCTTACCAGATCCGCAAATCATTGCTACAGCAACGAGGATTGATAATACCGGAACCCGTCAGTACATAGATTTAGCTCGCTCACGCTATACTGATGCAGAAATAACGGCATTAGCCAGTCAAGGTACTGATAGTATAATGAGCCACATTTCGCAATTTGGCATAGTAGCTCAGGCTGAACGTAGTGCTGCAACCATTCTTGTACCTATTCTTCGGCGTATGGGATATAAAGATACTAATATTAGTATTCGTTTTAGAAAAAACTATACTGATAGCGAACTGATACGTATGATTCAAAAACAATAGATATCATGACAGAAAAATCAAAAAGTAAGTCTGTAGGTATGTGGAATATAATTAAGTTTCCGACAAAACTTATACGCTATTGGTGGGTGATTATAGCTGTAGTGCTGGTGGTTGGGTTAGCTTTTATTTATAAAGGTTTTCAAGAAAACCCACCAGTTCAGTTGAAGGTTGTTCGGAATACAAGTATAGATATCTCGCCCGAGGAGATACGTTCAATTCGTGATATTGGTCAGTGGGAATTTCTTTCAGTCAGTACCGAAGAGTTGATAGAGTGGCATCGTCATCGTACCTTCGGAAACGACCATCTAGTGCGCATTTATTCAGGTACGCTGCGCATAGGTATTGATATGGACGATATAAAGGGAGAATGGTTTACTTCATTACCCGATTCAACAGCGCATTTAAAATTACCGGCAGTTAAACTTTTGGATAATCAATTTATAGATGAAACGCGCACCCGTTCGTTTTATCAAAAAGGAACGATACCTTCAGCAGTTCTTGATGAACTTTATGAAAAGGCGCGGGTAGCTATGATTAAACGCTGCATAACTAAACAAAACCTTAATTTGGCAGATAAACAAGCGCGTGAACACTTTACTCGAATTTTTAAGTCGCTTGGATTTAAGAAAGTTGAGATAGAAATGCCGCATCCACAAGTAGCACGTTAACCGAGATAACTGAAAACCCGTTGGCGGAATTAATTTAGTGCATACTTAATTCTGCCGATGGGCTTATT
>CALCVT010000008.1 GCA_937906495.1 uncultured Prevotella sp. | reverse complement strand
GATCAACTAAAGCCTTTTTTATATCTAGGAATATGGGGTAGATGGGATGAATACGCCTTTTCAAATCCACTTGTGCCCATGCCTGCCAACCACCCCGACTACAAAGCCCCGACTGCAACGGCTTGCAGTCGGGGCTTTGGGTTACGGGATACGTAAAATAATACGGAGCAATTAGCCTACTCCAGATAGGTATAGCCATAGAGACCGGAACGGTAGTTCGAGATGAACTCCTTGCCTTCCTCAACAGTAATACGGTTTTCTTTAACAGCTTTGCTCACCCACGTTTCGAGGCGGCGTACCAGGCGTTTGGGGTCGTATTGCACATATTCGAGCACATCGGCTACGGTTTCGCCGTCAATAGTTTTGTCAATGCTGTAACCATCCTGATCTACCGTAACGTGTACGGCATTGGTATCGCCAAAGAGGTTGTGCATGTTACCCAAAATTTCCTGGTATGCACCCACCAGGAAGAAACCAATGTAGTAATGCTCTCCCTGCTTGATGGCATGCAGCGGCAGGTACGACGTCTGCTGGTTGTAGTTTACGTAGGCCGATATTTTGCCATCCGAGTCGCAGGTAATGTCTTGCAGGGTGGCAGAGCGCGTGGGCTTCTCGAGCAAGTGATGAATAGGCATGATGGGAAATAGCTGGTCGATGCCCCAAGAGTCGGGAAGCGACTGGAAGAGCGAGAAGTTGCAGAAGTACTTGTCGCTCATGCTCTTGTCGAGCGTGCGCAGCTCATCGGGCACGTGCTTCTGATGGTGTACGAGTTCGCTGATCTCATGACTAATGCTCCAATACAGGCTTTCGATTTGCGCACGCGTTTTGAGGTCGATAATTCCGTGACGGAAAAGGTCGAGCGCCTCGTCGCGAATGTCCTGGGCATCGTGCCAGTCCTCGAGCATGGAGCGAGTGGAAAGTTTATCCCATATTTCGGTCAAATCGTGTACCAGTTGATGGTCTTGCTCAGAGGGATGGAACTCTTCGTCCATATGGGGCATGCTCACACTTTCGAGCACATCGACCACCAATACGGAGTGGTGAGCAGTAAGCGAGCGTCCGCCCTCGGTAATGAGGTTAGGGTGCGGAATGTGGTTCTTGTTGGCTGCATCGACAAAGGTGTACACGCAGTCGTTCACGTACTCCTGAATAGAGTAGTTTACCGAACTTTCTGAGTTGCTGGAACGTGTGCCATCATAGTCTACTCCCAAGCCACCACCACAGTCAACAAATTCGATGTTAAAGCCCAGGGCATGCAATTGTACGTAGAACTGTGCTGCCTCGCGCAGGGCTGTTGATATACGACGGATTTTTGTAATCTGCGAACCGATGTGAAAGTGTATCAGTTTGAGGCAGTCGTGCAGGCCCATCTCGTCGAGCTTTTGCAGAGCCTGGAGCAGTTCGGAAGAGTTCAGTCCGAATTTCGAAGCATCGCCGCCACTTTCCTGCCATTTGCCGGTGCCCGAAGCTGCCAGCTTGATACGGATACCCAAATTAGGGCGCACGCCGATTTTCTCGGCCGTTTGAGCAATGGTAATGAGTTCAGGAAGCTTTTCGACAACCAGATAAACGCGCTTACCCATCTTTTGGGCAAGCAGAGCCAGTTCAATAAAGTTCTGGTCCTTATGTCCGTTACAGATAATCAAACTGTCGGAATCCATATTGGTAGCCAGCACTGCATGAAGTTCGGGCTTTGAACCGGCCTCAAGTCCTAAGTTATACTTTTTACCGTGGCTGATGATTTCTTCTACCACGGGGCGCATCTGGTTTACCTTAATGGGATAAATAATAAAGTGCTCGGCCTTGTACTCGTACTCCTCGGCTGCCCGGTTAAAGCATTCGGAAGTCTTTTCAATGCGGTTGTCAAGGATATCGGGAAAGCGCAGCAGCACGGGAGCTGTGATGTCGCGCATGTTGAGTTCGTCAACAATATCCTTGAGGTCGACCTTGACACCATCCTTACGGGGCGAAACGTAAACGTGTCCCTTCTCGTTTATCCCGAAGTAGTTCACTCCCCATCCTTTGATGTTGTATAATTCTTCAGAGTCTTCTATTCTCCACTTACGCATAAAACCTACGTATTTAGCTTAGTCAGTATTTCATTAACTACGAGCCCGATTTTTTCGAATGAATCGAGCACATTCACATCAATCACATTGTGCGCTTTTTCGTAATAGGGCTCGCGCTCAGCCAGTTGTTCCTCCACAAAAGTGCGTAGCTCAGCAGGCGATTTACCTTTAAGCAACGGACGCTCACCCCGGCTCATGCTCAGGTGCTGCAGCACGGTTTCGACCGAGGCTTTCAGATAAAAAGTATTGCCCGTACGATTCATGTAGTCTATATTGTCGAAATGGCAGGGCGTACCGCCTCCACAGGCTACCACCACGTTTTCGAATTCAGCCACTTCGTGCAACATGCGTCGCTCCAGGTCGCGAAAACGCACCTCTCCCTCCTCGGCAAAAATGCGGCTCACTTTGGTATGAAAACGCTCCTCTATGTACCAGTCCAGGTCGTAGAAGGTGAGTCCCAGTGCTTTGGCCAATGCTTTGCCCACGGTGGTTTTACCCACACACATGTAGCCGACTAAAATGATGCTTTGCACGCTTTAAGTGATATAAAGTGAGAAAGCAGGCAGCCTAAGCTGCCCGCTAAATTATTTTTTACTTGCACGACGCGTCTTGGCAGGCTTTTTCTGCTCTGCTTCGATAATTTGCCGGCACTCTTCGAGCGAGAGTGTTGCTGCCCGGTCGGCATCCTTTTTAGGTATCTTGTAGTTTTTACCCTCAAAGGAGATGTAAGGTCCCCAGCGTCCGGCTCTGACTTCCATACCTGGTTCTTCGTCAAACTGCTTGAGGTGACTTTTTATCTCAGCTTCACGTTTGGCAAGTATCAACTCTATGGCACGCTCCAAAGTAATGGTCATAGGGTCTTCGTCCTTGGGTATGGATACAAAGAGTTTGCCTAACTGCACATAGGGCCCAAAGCGACCAACATTTGCCTTGATGGTTTGCGACTCAAACTCACCCAGGCTGCGCGGCAACTTAAATAGTTCGAGAGCCTGCTCCAAAGTAATGGTTTCGATGCTTAAGCCTGCAGCTAAATTGGCAAAGCGAGGTTTCTCGTCGTCGGCCGGTGTACCTATCTGTACAACGGGGCCGAAGCGTCCTATCTTAACACTTACAGGTTTGCCACTCTTAGGATCGATGCCCAACTCGCGCTCTCCTACGCGGTGTTCGGTTTTTTCGTTGAGTGTACGCTCTACCTGTGGGTCGAAATCGTCGTAGAAAGCACGCAAGAGTTTGGTCCAATCTTTCTTTCCTTCAGCTACTTCGTCGAACTCCTTCTCTACATTTGCCGTAAAGTTATAGTCCATGATGTTTGGAAAGTATTCCATCAAGAAATCGTTGACTACGAGGCCGGTATCGGTAGGTATGAGTTTACCCCGGTCGCTTCCGACGTTCTCAGTCAGAGTTTCGCGCTCAATACCGGTGGTGCGTAACGTAAGTTGGCTATAACTGCGGGCAGTACCCTCGCGGTCGCCTTTCTTGACATACTCTCGCTGCTGTATGGTGGAGATGGTGGGTGCATAAGTTGAGGGGCGCCCGATACCCAACTCCTCGAGTTTGTGCACGAGCGAGGCTTCGGTATAGCGTGCCGGCTGCTGGGTAAAACGCTGTTGCGCTACAATCGTTTCGCGCTGCAACTGCTGCCCCTCGGTCAATGGAGGTAAAAGGTTTGAATCGGCTTCGGCTACAGCATTATCGTCGTCGCCTTGACTCTCACGGTATACACGCAAAAAACCATCGAAGCGTACTACTTCACCAGTTGTCTGAAACGTTTCGCTGCGTCCGCTTACCGAGATGCTCACTGTAGTCTTTTCAAGACGGGCATCGGCCATCTGGCAAGCTATGGTACGTTTCCAAATCAGTTCGTACAAACGCTTTTCCTGACTGGTACCACTGATGGCTTGACGGGCCATATCGGTAGGACGGATGGCCTCGTGAGCCTCTTGAGCACCTTTAGCATGTGTGTGGTATGTACGTCGCTGGTGGTAGTCGGTGCCCATGAGTTTTTCGATAACCGGTGCACAGCTGTTCAGGCAGAGGTCGGAAAGATTCATCGAGTCGGTACGCATGTAGGTTATAAGTCCCGACTCATAGAGGCTTTGAGCCACGCGCATGGTCATGGCCACAGGGAATCCCAGTTTACGGGCTGCTTCCTGCTGCAGCGTAGAGGTGGTGAAAGGCGGTGCTGGCGTACGTTTAGCCGGACGCACATTGATGCTTTCAACAGTAAAGGTTGCCTGCTGGCAATCCTGCAAAAAAGCCTCAGCCTCGGGTTCTGTAGCAAAGCGCTTGCCCAGTTCCGATTTAAAACGAACAGGACCGTTGGCTGTTTGAATGGTAAAGAGGGCTGTGACACGATAATTGGCCTCGGCCTTAAATGCCTGTATTTCGCGTTCGCGCTCTACAATGAGACGGACAGCCACACTTTGCACTCTACCGGCCGAAAGGCTGGGTCGTACCCTGCGCCACAGCACGGGTGAGAGTTTAAAACCAACCAGGCGGTCGAGTACCCGGCGTGCTTGTTGGGCATCGACCAGATTGAGGTCGATGTGACGCGGGTGTTCGATGGCAGCCAAAATTGCAGGCTTTGTTATTTCGTGAAAAACAATACGGCGTGTATCCTTGGGATCCAGACCAAGAACTTCAGCCAGGTGCCAGGATATGGCTTCTCCCTCGCGGTCCTCATCGGATGCCAACCACACGGCCTCCGACTTTTTGGCCTGCGCGCGCAAGTCGCTCACTACGTGCTTCTTATCGGCAGGTATTTCGTATTGGGGTACAAAGGTATCGAGGTCTATGCCAAAATTCTTTTTCTTCAAGTCGCGGATATGACCGTAACTGGACATGACCTTGAAATCAGACCCGAGAAACTTTTCGATAGTCTTGGCTTTGGCAGGAGACTCGACGATAACTAAGTTCTTTTGCATAGGTGTTTTTTATTTCTGCGTGCAAAAGTAGGAAAAAAAAACGGGAATGAATGAAAATCACTCCCGTAGCTCCTTATTTTATAAGTTATAGTTGATGTGCACCTCGTTAACAGGCACTCTCATCAATCGGTAAAAGGTAATTGCGGCTCGTTTAGTCCGGCAAAACTCAAACGGTGATAAGGTGTCAAACCATGTGTTGCTATTCCGGCACGGTGTTCCTTTGTCGGATAGCCTGCATTATGATTCCAACCATAATAAGGATACGCTTCGTGAAGTTGACACATATAGTCGTCGCGATAGGTCTTGGCCAAAATTGAGGCGGCTGCAATAGACAGATACTTACCATCGCCCTTTACAATGGTTTGATGCGGTAATTGGCCGTAGGGCTTGAAACGGTTTCCATCAACAATTACAAATTCCGGCCGAAGGGTTAAAGCATCGAGTGCACGGTGCATGGCTAAAATTGAGGCATTGAGTATGTTCAACTCATCGATTTCGGACGGAGTTACCACACCCAAGGCCCAGGCAAGGGCATCGCGCTCTATAACCTGGCGCAAACGGTAACGGCGTTTAGCTGTGAGCTGCTTGGAGTCGTTAAGTTCGGCATTGACATAATCGGGCGGAAAGATTACTGCTGCAGCATAAACACTACCGGCCAGGCAACCGCGCCCGGCCTCATCGCATCCGGCCTCAACCAAACGCTCTTTATTATATAGGGATAGAAGCATAACTATGAAAACTATACGATGGCGCTATGAGTACGCACATACATAAACCCGCTCTTTTGACGGATATTGCGCCTTGGTACGGACACGGCAAAGCATGACACCTACAACCAGCGAACACACACCGAACAAAAGAGCGGGATGAATAACTATTTTTATACTACAACACTATTGAGCGGCAACAGGTACAAAGGTAACAAGGGGTTGCCTTAAATAGATACAGCTGTACCTGTGGCAACAATCATCAGCATGGAACCGCCTGATCCTACCGTTTCGTAGTCAAAGTCGACGCCGACAACGGCATTTGCACCTAAACTCATGGCACGTTGCGTAAGTTCGCGAAGCGCAGTTTCGCGGCCTTCGATGAGCACTGACTCATAGGCTGAGGAACGGCCACCAATAACATCGCGAATGCTGGCAAAAAGGTCGCGGAACATGTTGGCACCGATAATGGCTTCGGCCGATACAACGCCATGGTATTGCTGAATGGGGTGACCTTCGATGGTGGGAGTGGTGGTAATAAGCATGATAGTATAGTTTTAAAGAATGATAAATTATCGACAATACCAAGCCGCTCGAAAGAGGAATATAAGCATAGAACTGCCCCGCTTTGCTCTGGCAACTGGCTATATAAACCAAAACGCAGACTCCACACAATCCGGGCACTGCATATCATCTGGCAGCCGTTTTGAGAGGCAAGGTTACTTATTAGACGCAGCAATAGACAGATTTACTACAGACTCACGAATAAAAAATATACACAAATATGCATGGAGTCTATGAACTGATAGTTTTTACTCTCCACAAAAAGAGTGAGCTATCGCTACTCAAGGCTTCAGAACATCTGACGTACACGATCTATGCCTCGCACAAGGGCGTCGACCTCGTCGAAGGTTGTATAAAGGGCAAACGAGGCACGGGCCATACCCTCTACACCACAACGCTGCATGAGCGGCTGCGCACAATGGTGGCCGGTGCGGATGGCAATACCCAAGCGATCGAGCAGCGTGCCCAAGTCGAGCGGATGGATGTTGGCCAGATTAAAGGCAACCACTGCATCCTTGCCAGAAGCCGTACCGTAAAGTTGCATACCCGGTATGGCAGCCATCTGTTCCATAGCGTAAGCTGTTACCGCACGCTCGTGAGCATGAATATTGTCCATTCCCAAAGCTGTTACGTAATCTATGGCTGCTGCCAGGGCATGGGTACCCACATAGTCGGGGGTACCAGCCTCGAACTTGAAGGGCAAGCGTTCGAAGGTGGTATGCTCAAAGGTTACGCGGGCTATCATTTCGCCACCTCCCTGATAGGGCGGCATTTGTTCAAGCAAACTTTCGCGACCATAGAGCACCCCGATGCCTGTAGGACCATAAACCTTATGACCGGAAAAGACAAGAAAGTCGCAATCCAAATCTTGCACATCAACCGCAAAGTGCGGCACGCTCTGTGCTCCATCTACTAAGATATGTGCTCCATGTGCATGGGCAATCCTGGCCATTTGCCGAACGGGATTAACAGTTCCGAGCACATTACTTACATGTGCTACACACACCAGTTTTGTACGCGGAGTAAAGAGTTGAACATAAGCCTCTAAATCAAGTTCGCCGGCATCGTTCATAGGAATAACCTTGAGTACAATGCCTTTTCGCTCACGCAATAACTGCCAAGGCACAATATTGCTATGGTGCTCCATGACAGTGAGCAACACCTCATCGCCCTCGTGCAAAAAGGCCTCGCCATAAGAACTGGCCACCAAGTTCAAACTCTCGGTAGTGCCTCGCGTAAATACAATCTCGGCCGCGCTCTGTGCATTGATAAAGGTGCGCACCCGCTCGCGGGCTGCCTCATGCAAGTCTGTTGCCTGCTGCGACAGGTAGTGAACACCTCGATGTACGTTGGCGTTCACCGAATAGTATTCGCCGACCATGGCCTCGACCACCTGACGCGGTTTTTGAGTAGTGGCGGCATTGTCAAGATAAACCAATGGACGGTTGTAAACCTGACGCTCGAGTATGGGAAAGTCCTTACGGACGGTAGTCAAATCGTACATCTGTATTAAAACTTATTGAATAAACTTGAAAAATCAAATGCTTACTTGCACATGCGGCAACCTCTACACTTGTTCAGTTCGCCTCGGAAACGGAGGTTGACCAATTGCGAAAGACGCTCGTGCAAAAGCGGTATCTGTACGTGGCGGAGCACCTCGTTGACAAAAGCATGCTGCAGAAGCAGACGAGCTTCCTGCTCGGGAATACCGCGCTGACGCATATAAAAGAGAGCTCCTTCGTCGAGTTTTCCAATGGTGGAACCATGATTACACTTCACATCATCGGCATAAATCTCGAGCATGGGCTGCGAATAGGCATGTGCTGTGGGCGATGCACACAGATTGGCATTGGTTTGCTGCGATACAGTTTGCTGCGCTCCAGTTGCCACATAAACTTTACCGGCAAAGGCACCGACACTCTCATCATCGAGCACATACTTATAAAGCATGTCGCTGCTGCATTTAGGAGCAAGATGTTCTACAATCATGTTGTTGTCAACATGTTGATTTCCATCAGCTATAACAGCTCCATAGAGTTCGCTCACAGCCCCCTCGCCACGCAAACGCACATCCAAACGATTGCGGCTGGTTCCACAAGTTAACGTTACTCCATCATAGCTCACTTTACTGCCAGCCTCCTGCTCTACATACATTGTGGAGAAGCGTGTGTTCGAAGCACTGGTTTCCTCTATGCTGTAAAGGTCGATATGGGCATCTTTAGCAGCAAACACTTCGACTACTTGCGTACTGAGATAACGGTGAGTAGCCTCGGCGTGGTCGCACAGCAGGATTGCCCCTTCTGCACCCTCTTCGGCTACAATGAGTATGCGGCGCACACTCATCATATCCATACGGGCTGCCGAAACATTTACAACCTGAATGGGAGACTTAAGTCTGACTCCGGCGGGCAGGTAAATAAACAATCCGTCCTGAGCCAGCAAGGTGTTGAGTAAAGTTACGCCATCGTGTCCGGTACGGAAGTCGCGGTCTGTAGCAGCCGCTTGATTATAGTAGCGGGCAAGCAAGCCGGCATGGCTACGGGCTGCCTGACATAACGATTCTACCACGACCCCTTCGGGCAATGAAGCCTTCGTACCAGCTGATGCAGGAAAAGGCACATCGTTGACCACAAAAAAGAGTGCAGTACTGAGGTTGGGTACATTACACTTATAGGCTTCGTAAGGATTTACCCCGGGAGCCATTCGCTTAAGATTAAGACCGAAGTCGGGCGCAAAGGCCTCCTCGGCACTGGTATATTTGTAACGCTCTACCTTGCGGGTGGGAAAACCTTGGTCGGCTAATTGCCGGGCTGCTGCTTCGCGCTGGGCATTGAGAACCTCGCAACTACCCGAAGCTATCAAGGCTCCGTGCTCACGATAGAGGTCGATGTATTGTTGATGACTTTTCATGCTGTCGTGTGGTATTGGTTGCAGAACCGGGCAACTGGAGGGTGCATCCTCCAGCTGCCCGCTCTGTAACTAAAGTTGTTCTTTAATCCAATCGAATCCTTTCTCCTCGATTTCGTATCCCAATTCAGGACCACCTTCCTTAACAACCTGGCCTTTTACCAGAACATGTACAAAGTCGGGCTTCAAGTAGTCGAGCATACGCTGGTAATGCGTAATAACCATGGCACTGGTCTGGGGTGTACGGAGCAGATTAAAGCCCTCGGCCACCGTACGCAAAGCATCAACATCGAGGCCAGAGTCGGTTTCGTCGAGTATGGAGAAGAGCGGTTCGAGCACAGCCATCTGGAATATTTCGTTGCGCTTGCGCTCACCTCCCGAAAAACCTTCATTTACTCCACGGCTCATAAAGTGAGCATCCAAACCTACGAGTTTGCGCTTTTCCTTGAGCAACTTGAGAAACTCGGCTGCAGGTAATGGTTCCTGTCCAAAGTACTTGCGCTTGGCATTGAGCGCTGCTCGCATAAAATTAGTCATTGACACGCCTGGGATTTCGGTCGGTGCCTGGAAAGACATAAAAATACCCTCGTGCGAACGATCTTCGGGCGAAAGGGCCAGCAAGTCCTTGCCGTTAAAAAGTATGGAGCCTTCGGTAACCTCGAACTTGGGATTACCTACCAGCACATTGCTCAACGTGCTCTTACCAGAACCATTCGGCCCCATAAGCACATGCACTTCGCCATCACGAATAGTAAGGTTTACACCACGAAGGATTTCCTTGCCTTCGACAGAGGCGTGCAAATTCTTTATCTCTAACATATCACTATTTCTTAGGTTGATTCATGTGCAGCCCTCAAACTGCAACAGCGAGCAAAAATAACGAAAAGTTTTGGTACATACCTGCTACATGGGTTTAAAACTCCTGAAAACTACCTCGACGACAAACCTAAAACATCAGGCACAGCAAGGCATAAGCACACCGACATTGACTATAAACAAAGCGCAGAACAACAAGCGACAAGGCATATGCCCCAAAAGTAAAGCTGATTTTAGTTCGTTAATTCTAAGTGTTACACTACCTTTGCAGCATGAATGCTCTGAGCAAACGTTCGAAAGAAGAACGATTCAACACCTTAACGCACCTAACAGGTGTGGCCTTTACATTGGCTACAGCTTGGATTATACTCAGGCTGGGCTATGCAAGCAACTGGAAACATGCCTTTGGTACAACGTTCTTTACCTGCGGCATGCTGATGATGTATGCAGCCAGTTCGCTCTACCACTGGTGGATGCCTGGCAAAACCAAAAACCTCCTGCGCATCTTTGACCATATCAGCATTTATGTAATGATTGCTGCATCATATACTCCGATATGCATCGGCGTGGTAGGCGGAGTGTTGGGATGGACCGTATTTAGCATACTCTGGCTAGTTGCCATTGGCGGAGCTATATACAAGATTACTGCCATTAACCGCTATCCCCGACTGTCGTTACTGTTATATCTGGTAATGGGCTGGTCTTTTGTATTCATAGCCGAACCTGTGTGCTCCAAACTTTCGGTCAGTGCATTGGCCTGCATTGGCGCCGAAGGCTTTTTCTACACAGCGGGCACCTGGTTCTTTGCCCACGACAACCGCCCCTACCATCACGGTATCTGGCACATCTTTGTATTGCTCGGCTCTGTGTCGCACTGGTTAGGAATACTACTCGTATTATACTGACAATCAAGCGTATACAACACGCTACTATCGAATTTATAACCCTTTAAAATCACACAATCAAATGAAACAAGCTATTGCAACAGCCAAGGCTCCCGCAGCCATCGGCCCCTACAGCCAAGCTATTGAAGCAAATGGTATGGTATTCGTATCAGGGCAACTCCCCATTGACCCCGCTACCGGAAACTTTGCTGAAGGTGGCATTAAGGAACTCACCACTCAGTCGCTAACCAATATGAAGCATATTCTCGAAGAGGCCGGCCTGACTATGGGCAACGTGGTTAAAACCTGTGTATTTCTTGCTGATATGGCCGACTTTGCCGAAATGAACGAAGTTTATGCCACCTTCTTCGAAGCACCCTTCCCCGCCCGCTCGGCTGTTGCCGTAAAAACCCTCCCAAAGGGTGCTCGCGTAGAAATTGAGTGTATTGCAGCTAGATAAAAAAGCTATGTACCGCACCATCGGTGTGTTTCTTTCCTCAAAAACCAATCTGCCTGAGAGCTATCGGCAGGCAGCCATACAAGTAGGAACACTCATCGGACGTACCGGACGTACGCTGGTTTATGGCGGCGCACGCAAAGGACTCATGGAAGTGCTGGCCCAAAGCGTCAAAAAACATGGCGGACGCGTGAATGGCATGGTGCCCGACATCCTTGTTGAACGCGGACAGGTAAGCGATTGCATCGATGTTACCTTTCGTTGTGCCGACTTGACAGATCGCAAAGCCATGATGAACCGCGAAAGCGACATACTCTTGGCGCTGCCCGGCGGTATAGGCACACTCGACGAAGTGTTTACCGTCATGGCAAATACTTGCATCGGCATTGAAAGAAAACCCATCGTCTTCTTTAACGTAGATGGTTGCTGGAACGCTGTACTCAGCGCACTCAAAAACCTTTTTGAGCAACAACTCATCAGCGGACAGCCTGCAGACTATTACCAGGTTGCCGAAACACTGGAAGAACTCGAACAACTACTTTGAAAACAAAAAGGCATAAAATCATTGCTGCACCCATCACGGCAACAAGCAAACACAGTTTTTAACGCTTGAGGCCCGATGGGTGCAGAACTTTTAGTTTGCAACTCTACAAAAGTACTGCCTAACTTCTAAAAATACGCTGACAAACATAGCCTTCTACGAAAAATAATTGCTAATTTTGCGCTTGTACTATATAGTAATGACTTATGAACGACGAATTGAGAGTCATCATCAGTGGTGGAGGTACAGGAGGACACATCTTTCCTGCCGTTTCCATCGCCAATGAAATACGTGCCAAACGCCCCAACGCACAAATCCTTTTTGTAGGTGCAGAAGGACGTATGGAGATGCAACGTGTACCCGCGGCAGGCTACCCCATCAAAGGGTTGCCCATAGCCGGTTTTGACCGCAAAAACCTGTTAAAGAATATACCTGTGCTCTTCAAAATCATGAAAAGTCGAGCACTGGCCCGTAATATTATCCGGGAATTTAACCCACAAGTTGCTGTAGGCGTTGGAGGCTATGCCAGCGGTCCTACCCTGCAAGTGGCAGAACAGTTGGGTATACCGACACTCATTCAAGAACAGAATTCGTACGCCGGTGTAACCAACAAACTGCTAGCCAAGAAAGCATGCAAAATTTGTGTCGCCTACGACGGAATGGAGCGCTTTTTCCCTGCCGAAAAAATATTGCTTACCGGAAACCCCATCCGACAAAACCTGCTGGCTGAAGGCCTCAGCAAAGAAGAGGCTATACGCAACTTCGGCCTTATTCCCGGTAAAAGAACCATCCTTATTGTCGGCGGCTCGCTTGGAGCACTCACCATTAACGAAAGCATTCTGGGAAACCTGCCTTTAGTAAAGCAACAAAACAACATACAGTTTATTTGGCAAACCGGTAAATACTACAGCGACACCATCAAAGCCGAACTGACACGCCGGGGCTGCCCCGAGAACTTGATTGTCACAGACTTTGTCAGCGACATGAAGAGCGCTTATACCGCTGCCGACCTGGTTATTTCAAGAGCCGGTGCTGGCAGCATATCGGAATTCTGTCTGTTGGGAAAACCTGTAATATTAGTACCTTCGCCCAACGTTGCCGAAGACCATCAAACCAAGAATGCGCTGGCCCTGGTACAAAAGAATGCAGCACTCTACGTTACCGATAATGATGCCCGGCGTGCACTGCTGCCACTAGCAATTAACACGGTTACCGACTTGGAAAAACTTGAAAACCTCAGCCGAAATATTTTGGAACTTGCCCGCCCCAATGCCGCTTCTGACATTGCCGACGAAGTAATCAAACTCGCTGAACGAAAATAAAGACGAAAGCAAATGAAAGCAATATACTTTGTTGGTGCCGGCGGCATCGGTATGAGCGCACTTGAACGCTATTTTCTGGCAGAAGGACACGTAGTAGCCGGTTACGACCGCACCCCCTGCACACTCACCGAAGAACTCCGCGCCGAAGGAGCCGACATTCACTACGAAGACAACCCGGACCTTATACCCGAGGCCTGCCGGGATAAAAACGAAACCCTGGTAGTTTATACGCCAGCCATACCGCAAACCCACCAAGAACTCAGTTATTTCCGCCAAAACGGCTTCAACATACAAAAACGTGCCGAAGTTCTCGGCATGATTACCCGCTCAAAAAAAGGGCTTTGCGTAGCTGGAACACACGGCAAGACAACTACAACATCCATGGCAGCACACCTGCTACATGAAAGCCATGTAGGTTGCAATGCTTTTCTTGGGGGCATTACCAAAAACTACGGTACAAACTACCTACTCTCCGACAAAAGTCCGTACGTAGTAATTGAAGCTGATGAATTTGACCGCTCTTTTCATCATCTCCGCCCATTTGCTACAGTCATTACAGCTACAGATGCCGACCACCTGGACATTTACGGAACAGAAGAAGCCTACCTTGAAAGTTTTAAGCACTACACCTCACTTATCCAGCCAGGCGGTGCTCTCATCATACACCAAGGACTTAAAATGCAAGAGGCCTTGCAACCGGGAGTGAGACGCTACGATTACTCACGCACCCAAGGCGACTTCCATGCCGAAAATATTCGCATTGGTAACGGACGCATTGTATTCGACTTCGTATCGCCCTTCGAGAACATTGCAAATGTAGAACTCGGAGTTCCCGTCAGCATCAATATCGACAACGGAATAGCAGCCATGGCTCTGGCACAAATAGCCGGTGCAACAGCTAACGAAATTCGCCAGGCAATGGCCAGTTTTGCCGGGGTAGACCGCCGATTCGACTTTGCCCTCAAAGACAACCAGCATGTGCTACTGTCTGACTATGCACACCACCCTGCCGAAATTCGCCAAAGCATCCTTTCTATACGCGAAGTATTTAACGGAAAGAAAATAACCGGTATTTTCCAGCCCCACCTATATACACGTACACGCGACTTTTACAAGGAATTTGCCGACAGCTTGTCTTTGCTCGACGAGGTCATACTGACAGAAATTTATCCTGCACGCGAAGAACCCATACCCGGAGTAACCAGCGAGCTCATCTACAGCAACCTTAAACCCGGCATACAAAAGCGTCTCATCAAAAAAGACGATATTCCGTCCTTAGCTAAAGAAAACGACTTTGACGTTCTCATTGTTCTTGGAGCAGGAGATGTTGTAAACTACATGCCTCAGCTCAAAGAAATTATTGAGAATAAATAATAAATGCCTCACATTGTCTGATATCCCGACTAAAGTTCTGCTAACATCGTACAGTTCTATACCAATATACAGCAATGAAGACTTTTATTAAACTACTCCTGCTCTTTGGACTGCTGGTCTACCTGATTTTTGCCTTTACCAACTTCAGCCAAAAGGGAAACAACTCGATTTGCAAGGATTTGAACATCTCGATTTCAGACAGTACCCATGCTGGATTCATCACACCCGACGAAGTTATCAAAATTCTCCACAAATCCGGTCAATATCCCATCGGCAAAAAAATGGACCAGATCAACAGCCTCAGCATTGAGACCGCACTAGCAAAAAACCAGTTTATCGACTCGGTTTCCTGCTACAAATCGCCAAACGGCGCCGTCAATATTATGCTTCAACAAAGGCTTCCGCTCATGCGTATCATGGCACAAAATGGCGAGGACTACTACATTGACATCAAAGGCAACCCCATGAACCACCATGGTTACGTGGCAGACCTCGTGGTAGCTACCGGAAACATCACTAAGCCATACGCCAAAAAAGAACTGGCCAAATTAGGCATTTTTATCCGCGACAATGAGTTCTGGGACAAACAAATTGAGCAAATCAACGTACTACCCAACCTACACATTGAGTTAGTACCAAGAGTTGGCAACCACATCATCAGTTTCGGTACTACAGCCGATTGTGCTCAGAAGTTCAAAAATCTTTATGCCTTCTACCAGGATGTCCTTCCTAAAGTGGGGTGGAACAAATACGAAGAAATTTCGGTAGAACACCCCTCACAGGTTGTAGGTAAAAAGGCCAATCACTAATAACACCATCCAGTACGATTAACGGTTACAACTACCTAATGGTAAACCATACAGCGTTACATCAATGCCTTCTAACGGCATAAAAACAGGCTGATACAAGCAATGCTACCAACTAAAACTTTATGCCATGCTTTTTGCCATACGTCATAAAGCCAATGCTTGGATGCAACTTGCCCATAAGTAACCGACCATTTATATTTGAAATTTCAAAAAACAAGATAATGGCAACAGAAGACAAATTCATTGTAGCTATCGAACTTGGCTCCTCGAAAGTAACCGGCATTGCCGGTCGCAAGCAGCCCGATGGAGTCATTCAAATCCTTGCCTTCGCTCAAGAGCCCTCTACGACCTTTATCCGAAAAGGCCGAATCAATAACGTCAATAAGATGACGCAAAGCCTTCTCAACATCAAGGAGAAACTAGAGCAGAAGTTGCAAAGCACCATCAGCCGAGTATATGTGGGCATTGGCGGTATGGGCATGCACACTGTAGCAAATACCGTTGTACGCCACTTCAATGCCAAAATTGAAGTGACGCAAGAAATGGTCGACAGTATGTGCGACGAAAACCGAACTACCACTAACGGTGACCGCGAAATTTTAGAATCTGTACCACAAGAATACCGACTTGGCACACAACTCCAAACCGACCCGGTAGGTATTTTGGCAGAAAGTATCGAAGGACACTACCTTAATATTGTAGCAAGTTCAAGCATACGCGAGGAAATACGCAACTGCTTCCGCAATGCCTCCATACAAATTGCCGACCTGCCCATCACCGTACAAGCATTGGCTGACAACATGCTGACAGAACCCGAAAAGCGTTCGGGTTGCGTTTTTGTTGATATGGGTGCCGAAACAACTTCGGTTGCCGTTTATAAAAACAACCTGCTCAGACACCTGGCCGTCATACCTCTCGGAGGAGCAAATGTTAACCGAGACATTATGTCACTCCAAATTGAAGACGACGAGGCTGAAGAACTGAAACTTAAATATGGTTCTGCCATTGCCAATACTGAAGAGAATGGTTCCAAAACCATTCAACTCCGAGATGGCCGACAAATTAAATACGACGAGTTTAGCGGACTGGTTGAAGCACGAGTAGAAGAAATTATACTCAACATTCAAAACCAGATTACGCTCTCCTCCTACGATAAATCGCAACTCATTGGCGGCCTTATCATTACCGGAGGAGCTTCGCACATGAAGGACATCGACAAAGCTTTTACACGCGACACCAATTTCGACAAAATACGCTTTGTTCACAACATACGCATTCCTATCCGCTCTACCGATTACGACAACTTTAACGCCGACGGACAGTGTAACGCTGCACTTGCCTTAGTAGACAAAGGCGAAATTAATTGCAATGGTGGTGCCATTACTCAGCCCGAAGAAGAAGAGATTCAGCAGGAGGAAGTAAAGGAGCCTACTCAGGATACAACAACTGCCGAAACTGAAACTACCACAGCACCCCCCTCTGCAGTTACTTCTGGCGAACAACAAACTGTTGCAACCGTTACAAACGATAGCCAACAAAATACGGCCAAAAACGATAACGAGGAAAAGTCGAAGAAAGACCCCAAGGTGAAGAACGTTTTCAACAAATTCGTCAGCTGGCTGTCGAACCTCGTTTCCGAAAAGGACAACTAAATTCGTACACTTCTAAATTCTATCACCAATGTCAGAAGAAAACAACGACCTTCTCATAGATATGGGCATTCCTACCACTACCCCCTCCATCATCAAAGTTATCGGCGTGGGCGGTGGCGGTGGAAACGCTGTTAACCACATGTACCGCGAGGGCATTCACGATGTGAATTTCGTAGTGTGCAACACCGACTCAAAGGCCCTCTCCGATTCTCCTGTACCTGTACGCCTGCAATTAGGCAAGGAGGGCTTGGGTGCTGGCAACCGTCCGGGACGTGCCCGCGAAGCAGCCGAAGAAAGTTTACAGCAAATTCACGACATGCTCAACGATGGCACCCGCATGGTATTCATTACTGCAGGTATGGGTGGTGGTACCGGAACAGGTGCCGCACCCGTCATTGCCCGCGAAGCCAAGTCAATGGGTATACTTACAGTAGGTATCGTTACCATTCCCTTCCTGTTCGAGGGCCGCAAAAAAATCGATCAGGCTATCGATGGTGTTGAGGAGATTTCAAAACACGTAGATGCCTTGCTCGTTATCAACAACGAACGGCTGCGCGAAATATACACCGACCTCAATGTGCTCTCTGCCTTCGAAATGGCCGATAACACGCTGAGTGTTGCTGCCCGCTCCATTGCTGAAATCATTACCATGCACGGCATTATCAACCTCGACTTCCGTGATGTATGCACCGTACTCAAAGATGGTGGCGTAGCCATTATGTCAACTGGTTATGGCGAAGGCGAAAACCGTGTAAGCGAAGCCATTAAGGCAGCCCTGCACTCGCCGCTGCTCAACAACAACGACATTTTCAACTCCAAGAAAGTACTACTCTCCATTTCTTTCTGTGCCGAAAAAGAAGGCGATACCCTCATGATGGAAGAGATGAACGAAGTACACGAGTTTATGTCGAAGTTTCACGATGATGTCGAAACCAAATGGGGACTCTCTACCGACCCCTCACTCGGCAAAAGCGTTAAAATCACCATCCTGGCTACGGGCTTCGGACTCAAGAATGTGCCGGGCGTTAAACATAAACTCGACGCTGAAGAAGAAGCCAAACGACAGCATGAGGCCGAAAAGCAGGAAGAAAACGAAGAGCGGCGTATAAATTATTACGGAGAAGAAAATCAGAGCAACCTCCGTAAACGCCACAAAATATACATGTTTGGTATTGACGACCTCGACAACGAAGAGGTTATCTCGATGGTCGAAATCACCCCCACATACAAACGCTCAAAAGAACTGCTCTCCGATATCCGAAGAAAGCAAACCAACCACATTGCTATCGAACCCGAAAGTGCCTCGGCAGCTCCTGCTAATACGGCACCCGGAAATGTAATATCCTTTAGTTAAACAAGGACGTAAATCACAAACACCATCACCGTTAACCACGAAGAACTCGTTCATGCAACCTGGCAATACACTCCCGGCACAATGCTAAAGTTTATCTGCCAAACACTTGCGGCTGAGATTCTTCGTGGTTGAACTTTCAATATTCTTTTAATCCCTAACACCGGTAACGACATGCCCGACGATTTAATTGAATTAGCCATCAGCAACACTCCAAGCCTTATTAAGGTTATCGGTGTGGGCGGAGGCGGCAGCAATGCCGTTGGCCAAATGTACCTTGACAACATTCCCGAGGTACGCTTCCTCGTTACCAATACCGACAAAAAAGCACTTGAGGACTCGCCCGTTCCCGACCATCTGCAATTAGGCCCCGGACTCGGAGCTGGCGGAGACCCCCACGTTGGCTATAAATTGGCTGAGGAAAATGTAGAAAAAATTAGGGAAGCCCTTAACGATGGTACAGGCATGGTGTTCGTCACTGCGGGAATGGGGGGAGGTACCGGTACTGGAGCCTCGCCCGTTATTGCACGCGAAGCACGCAAACTTGGCATACTGACCATCGGTATAGTTACCATACCTTTTCTGTTTGAACGCGAACGACAGATTGACAAGGCTCTTGACGGACTCGACACCCTGTCGAAAGAGGTTGACGCACTCTTAGTAATCAACAACCAGCGCCTGTGCGAAATCTATCCCAACCTGAGTATTATCGATGCCTTTAAACGAGCCGACGAAACGCTATCAACGGCCGTCAGTTCCATTACCGAAATCATTTCAATGCACGGTCGCATCAACCTCGACTTTGAAGATGTGCGCACCGTACTTACCAAGGGCGGAGTAGCCATCATGTCGACAGGCTATGGCGAGGGACACAACCGCGTGACGCATGCTATTGAAGAAGCTCTAAACTCACCGCTGCTCAACAATAACGATGTGTATAATGCCGACCGCATACTTCTGGCTATAACCACCAGTATGGACGAAAATTCGGCACTGCTCACTCGTGAGATTGACGAAATCAACGAGTTTATGTACCGCTTTAACTCAAACATTCAAACCAAGTGGGGCCTTTCGTTCGACGAAACGCTGGGAAATAAAATTAAGATAACCATTCTTGCTTCAGGCTTTGGACTATATTCCAAGAAACGTAAAGCAGTTGAAAGAGTTGTTGCCATTCAGCAAGATAATTCTCTGAACAACGACCGTCGCGACCGCTTTTACCCACGTAACAACCGAAGGCAGCAGCGCAAACCCTACATATACATCTTTTCCGAAAAAGATTTGCTCAATCCCGAGGTGCTCGAAAAGGTTGAAGAGGTGCCCACCCATTTACGTACTAACGAATGCTTGAAACAAATTCAGAACCTATCATCACAAAACTAATTATTATACTGCACCATGGACATTTTTGAAAAAGTAAGCAAAGACATTGTTGCTGCAATGAAAGCTAAAGACAAAATGAGACTGGAGGCTTTGCGCAACGTCAAAAAATATTTTATTGAGGCTAAAACGGCACCGGGAGCCAACGATACGCTCGACGATGCTGCTGCGCTCAAAATTTTGGCTAAACTGGCCAAACAGGGACGCGATACGGCAGCACTCTACACTGAGCAGCAACGCCCCGACCTGGCCGAAGCCGAACTGGCACAGGCTGCCGTAATCGAAGAATACCTGCCCAAAGCACTCACTGCCGAAGAACTTGAAGCCGAAGTGAAGGCCATCATTGCAGAAACCGGAGCCTCAACCCCCAAGGATATGGGTAAGGTAATGGGCGTTGCCAGCAAAAAACTGGCTGGCCGTGCCGACGGAAAAGCCATATCGGCCCTCGTAAAACAGCTTTTGGCATAACTCTCCCTCTTTTGCACAAACATACTCTCAATCCACCGGAAACTGCCGGCAAACAAAGGCCCGCATGCGTTGCTCCATAAACCAGAGAACAACACATGCGGGCTTTACTATTGGGGTTACATCCTACAATGGATGCTAATATCATTGCGCTGCAAGTTGCGCAGCCACCTGGCACAACTCATCGTACCACGCTGCACCAAAACGCCGGACGAGTGGCTCTTTCAAAAACTGATAAATCTTTAAATTCAATTCATTACCCTTGGCTACAGCCGGTTTGCATATGTCCCAATGATGATACTGCAACCCAACGAGGCCGTTGGCAAAGCGCTTTTCGCGAATGGGATAAAGCGCACACGATATAGGCTTGCACCATGCAGTACGCCCTTCACGAAAAGCCTTGTCTGTGGCACAATAACAGCAACCATCGGCTCCATAACAGGTAAAAACACAATCTTTACCGTCTACAATACTTGTCACCAAGTCGCCTTCAGCATCAGTATAGGCAACCCCTTGCTTATCAATAGTGCTTTGGGCCTTGGCACTCAACTGGGGCCATACCTCATCAAGCACCTCCTCTAAAGGTGCCACCTCATCGAGCAAAAGCGGAGCACCACTGTCGCCCTCTACACAACAAGCCCCTTTACACGCATCTAAATCGCAACAAAAGCATTCAGTCAAAATCTCTGACGTAAGTATTACGTCGCCAACTTGCAATATCATAGTTTTATTCGTTACCAGTTAATAGGAGTTTTGCCGTTGGCTATCAAATAGTCATTACAACGGCTAAAATGGTGATTACCGAAAAAACCTCGGTAAGCAGATAAAGGAGAGGGGTGGGCAGAACACAACACTAGATGCTTAGTACGGTCAATTACCTGGCCTTTGCGCTGGGCATAACTTCCCCACAATATAAAAACCAGATGCTCGCAACCTGCACTTAGCTGCTGAATGACAGCATCGGTAAACCGTTCCCAACCTTTTTGCTGATGCGAACCAGCTTGATGAGCTCTCACCGTAAGGGTAGCATTAAGCAAAAGAACACCCTGCTCTGCCCAACGGCGCAAACTGCCATCGGCCGGCTGGGGCCGACCGGTATCCGACTCTATCTCTTTATAAATATTGACCAACGAAGGTGGAAGAGCAACCCCTTGCTTTACTGAAAAACACAAACCCTCGGCTTGCCCGGGCCCATGGTAAGGGTCTTGACCTATAATTACAACCTTTACCTGATTGAACGGGCAAAGGTTGAAAGCATTGAAAATTTCCTTACCTGGTGGATAACATGGCCCTTGGCTATATTCATGCCGTACAAAGTCGGTAAGTTCCTTAAAATAAGGGGCATCAAATTCTGCTTGCAGTCGCTCACCCCACGAAGGCTCGATGTTTACATTCATGGGGACAAATTTACAATTTTCTGCGCAAAGTCTACTTCTTTACTGCCAAAAGTGTGGTATAAACTACACTCCTTTACAACAAAAAGCGTGGTGCTTAAAACCCTACACCTGGTGTATAAAATTATACACTGCCGCAACTTTGCAATGTCTACGCCAAGGCGCCAGAAGCCGTTTACTCAACTAAAAAATAAACGCTCGGCGTAAAACATAAATTTCGGCCAAAGGGGGTATACTGCACACTATAACAACTATAAACCCGCCCTGTAGCCTGAAAGGCAGCAAAGCGGGTTTATACAATGGTATTCAAGGGGAAAAACTTGAGGTTTTGAATAAATATATTACTTCAAATAATCATCGAAATAACGGGTGATGCGTTCGTGCAGATGTACCATATCATGTCCCATCATGTTGTGACCCTGACTGGGGTATACAAAGTAGTCGGGCTGAGTATCGGCATCGATGCAGTGGCGCAAAAAGTCGAGACTGTGCTGGAGTACACAAGTCGGATCGTTATAGCCTACAATTATCTGCAAGCGTCCTTTAAGGTTTTTGGCCTTATTCAAGAGCGAAGAACTGGCATATCCTTCGGGATTTTCCTGCGGTGTATCCATGTAGCGCTCTCCATACATCACCTCATAGTACTTCCAGTCTATCACCGGACCTCCGGCTACACCAACTTTGAACACATCCGGATAGGTACACATCAGGTTTGTAGTCATGAATCCGCCAAACGACCATCCGTGCACACCCAGACGGTTTCCATCAACATAGGGCAGACTTTTGAGGAACTTAACACCTTCGAGCTGGTCCTGCATCTCTACATCGCCCAGATGACGGTGGGTTACACTTTCAAACTCAAAGCCGCGATACTGCGAGCCGCGATTGTCGAGTACATAAACAACATAGCCGCGCTGTGCCATATAAATCTCCCAGGGACGTGCCCAGTAGTTCCACGACTCATCCACATTATGAGCATGCGGTCCGCCATATACGTAAACTACAGCAGGGTACTTTTTGGCAGGATCAAAGTTCACAGGCTTTACCAGGCGGTAATAAAGGTCGGTAGTACCATCAGCAGCCTTAATACTTCCGCCCGTAATTTCGGGAACAGCGTAATCTTTCCAAGGCGAATCGTATTCTTTAATAGAGGTACATTTGGGCTTTTCAGTTGCGAGCAAATCAATGCAGCGGAAGGTGCCTGGTGCCGACCAACGGTCTAATAAATTAGCACCTGTACTGCTAAGTGTAGCATAATGTGTACCCTTACCATTATCAAGCAAAGTACGTTTGCCAGTTTTTACTTCAACAGCATAATGGTTGTAGCTGATAGGGCTCGACTCATTGCTCTGATAAATAATGCTCTTTGTCTTGGTATTGAAGCCAAGCATTTCGATTACCTCGAACTTACCCTTAGTCAACTGCGATAATTCCTTGCCGGTAGCATCGAAAAGGTAAAGATGGTTATAACCATCGCGACGCGACTGATAAACAAACTTTGTTGCATCCCAAGGCAGGAATACAATAGGATTCATAGGCTCTACATAACGGGGGTTAGTCTCGGTATAGAGCACTTGCTTGCGGGCTCCGGTGCGGGCATCGTAAGCTACAAGTTCGGCCTTGTCCTGTGTACGCGGCAACTCTATCATATAAAGGGTTGATGCATCGGGGCTCCAAGCTATGTTTGTGAAGTAGCGGTCGGTAGGATTTCCTGCCTGCAAGTAAATGGTTTTTCCTGTAGCCGGATTGAATATGCCAACCTTAACCTCATGGCTGGTCATACCTGCCATCGGATATTTTTCGGGGGCAAGTTGTGCTACGCGATGGTTAACATCTACCAAGGGGTAATCTGTTACCATACGCTGATCCATCCGGTAAAAAGCAAGCAAACTGCCATCTGGACTCCAAAAAAGACCTTCGTGTATACCGAATTCGTCGCGGTGAACACTCATACCATATTGTATTTCGCGGCTTCCATCTGTTGTAACTTGCTGTGTGCGGCCATCGGAGCTGCGTACATAAAGATTCCAGTTGTTTACATAAGCCAACGCACGAGTTGCCGTGCAGAACTTGCTGCTTTGCTCAGTTGCAGCCTCGCTTTCTATGCTCCATGCTTGCTTTCTGGTCTTCCAGTTGTAAAGCAAACGCTTTTTGGCTGTGCGCAACATAACCAATGGCTGCCCGGGATAAGGAAAACTTGCATGCATCAGGTTATAAACCTTACCATTGGCTGCAGTATCGATCACGGCATTGATATCGTCGAGTTTAAAAAGAACTTTAGGCGATACTTTTCGGCCTTTTTCATCAGCTATATACTTAACTTCCTCAACATCCAGTTCAAGCAGGCAATCGCCCCAAAAGGCTGTCTGCAGATTTCTGGGCATGATGTTCGCAAAATTCTTTCCACCCCACATGAGGTCGTCGAGCGTAAAACTCTTCTTGCCTTGTGCCATAACTGAAATTGTGCAACAGAGCATTATTGCTGCTGTAGTCAATAAATGTTTGAGTTTCATTGTAAAATGATTAGGTTAATGATGTTTGAATGCTGCCTCGTAACATACACTTAGACAACCCCCAAATTTTCTTTTTTGCCCTCGAACCGCTGCACGCGCAAGTCGGCCCGAGGGCAAAATAATATGTTCTAAAAATCTATGCGTCTAGTCCTCAAAACGGTCTTTACGGAAACCACCTTTTTTCTTAAAGTCTCCGCGCTTGCTGTTTCCACCCTTTTTGAATTCTGCACGCTTCTTATAATCGCCTTTACCAGACTTTGATGCATACGAACTCTGCTGGAATTCACGGTGCTTGCGACGCAAAATCAAATATTCCGGATCAAGGTCGTCGTCGTCATCTTGATTACGGCGTGTATCATCAAAACGCTGTTTAAACTCATCACGTTGCTTACGGAAACGGCGGCTATCGCTCATCATACGGCGCTCCTCGTCGGTTTTTACCTTACCGCCTTCGGCACGAAAGTCACCCAATTTTCCATCAAACAACTGATACTTGCGGAAATCACAGTCAATTGAACCATTAAGAATTTGGATTTTAAGACTCGGACGCAGGCCGATGTGCTCAAAAAGTTCTTGCTTCGACGATATAACCCAAGCTTCACCTCCGGTAAACTCATGCTTAAGCACTTTGCCTATGCTCTGATACAAACTGAGCAAGTCGGGAGGAGTAAGACGCTCGCCATACGGCGGATTGGTCACAATGATAGACTTTTCGGAAGGTGCTGTAAACTTACGGAAGTCTTGTTGCTTAAGCACGATAATGTCCGAAACTCCTGCACTCTTTACATTGCGGGTTGCAACTTCAATAGCCGGGAAATTGATGTCGTACCCATAAATCTTGTGCTCAAACTCGCGTTCTTGCGAATCGTCATTATAGATTTCGTCAAACAGATTGCGGTCAAAGTCCTTCCATTTTTCAAAGCCAAACGACTTTCTAAATACACCGGGATAGATATTGCGTGCCATAAGTGCAGCTTCAATTACAAATGTACCCGAGCCACAGAAGGGGTCAATAAAGTCGCTATCGGCCTTCCAACCGGTCAGTTTTATCAATCCAGCAGCCAATACCTCATTGATGGGAGCCTCTACACTAGCTACACGGTATCCGCGTTGGTGCAAACTATCACCCGAAGAGTCGAGCGATAAGGTGCAGTCATCCTCCGCAATATGGATATTAAGTTTGATATCGGGATTGGTGATACGAATATTGGGGCGCTCACCCGTAGTTTCACGGAAATAATCAACAATAGCATCCTTCACCTTGTAGGCCACAAACTTAGAGTGACGGAACTCGGTAGAAAAAACAACGGAATCGACAGCAAACGTAGTGGTAGCATCTAAATACTTACTCCAATTTATACTACGCACTGCTGCATAAACTTCGTCCGCATCCTTTGCACGGAAATGCTTAATGGGCATAAGTATGCGTACTGCGGTACGCAAACAGAAGTTAGCACGATACATCATAGCTTTGTCGCCCGTAAACGATACCATGCGACGGCCTATCTGTACGTTGTTGGCACCCAATTCTGTGAGTTCCTGGGCCAAAACCTCCTCAAGTCCTTGAAAGGTTTTGGCGATGAGTTCAAATTCTTGCATTTGTTAGGTTGGCTTATAGCTATTATAAGGCTTGGTTTTATTAGCTGCTTACTTTCCAGTCGAAACCTATTGGCATCAACCGAGAACAACTTAAAACGTTACACCCTTATACTCATTTCTATATGTTGCTAAGCTCATGCAGAAAGAGTATATACGTATGCATACTACTATGTGATGCTTATTTTTAAATGGATGTTTTACTTATTGTTGTCCTATCGGGCAAAGGTAGAAATTATTTTTAGAAAATAAGGAAGAAAAAGAAGTAAAAAAGCTACGCTACGGCTATACTTAAGCTAAAACGAACCATAAAGACTGCCGCTAAGGGCCACACTTAAAGAACCTGATATGCGAATGCCTAAAATCATAGACTAAAGCCTTTAAATAACAACAATCTTAAGTATGGCTACTGCATCGTTTTTTACATTTCTGATACTGACACGGCCTTTAGCAACTGATTTAGGGAGTAAGCCGCAACAAGCTAGCTACACTCAAACAATATAGCTAACAATCAATGGCTGAGCCCAAAAGAAGTTTAGTTTGAATAACAGTTATGGCTTAAATACAAAATAAGATATACCTATGGTCAATAAAAAGAAAAGTCCTCCGCAACTTTTGTTGTGGAAGACTTAAACCTTTTACCTTATGAACCAAAAACATTAGGCAAGCTTACGAACGTGAATCATCACGCTGCTCTTAAGGTTTGCTGCCTTGTTCTTGTGAATAATGTTGTTCTTAGCAAGCTTATCCAACATCTTCTGCACCTTCGGCAGGAGAGTTTCTGCAGCTGCTTTGTCAGTCGTAGCACGGAGCTTACGTACTGCATTACGCATTGTCTTAGCGTAGTATCTGTTGTGCAGTCTGCGAGACGCCGTCTGACGAATTCTTTTTACAGATGATTTGTGGTTTG
>CALCVT010000007.1 GCA_937906495.1 uncultured Prevotella sp. | reverse complement strand
CAAAGAAATCTTCAAAAGATCGCAGCTTAAAGAAAATGAACAGGTTTGTATAATACGGGCATGAAAACGAAGTGAGCAAAGGGTTGAGAGGATGAAAGGGGTTGAAATGGTTGAATATCAATAGGTTTAAGTGTTAGGGTGGAAATGGGGCGTTTGAAACGAAACGTGCAAAAGGTTGAATTGGCTTTAATTCGGGTTGAATTTTGGGGCTTGATCGTTTAATGGGTGTTTAATCCCGGTTTAATCCCCTTTTAATTGGCTTTAATATTGAGCGGCTGCATGGCTGGTTTATTCCGGCTGTGTGGCCGCTTTTCTTGTATGCGTGGTAGAATGTACCAGAATAGGGCAAAAGGCGTGAAATAAGCGTTTTTACGGCTGTTTTGGGGCTATATTACCGCAAGCCGGCAGAATGGGGCAGGGTAGAGGGGGAGCAGCCCATGTGAACGAGTGAACCAATGAGTAGGGCGGGTGTTTACAGGTGTTTAATGGGGTGTTAAATGGCTGTTTGGTTCGGTCCGTTTTGAATGTTTAAATGTGGGTAGGGGAGTGGTCGGGATTTTGTACGTTTCGTTTTTTTTGAGGGGTTGGATACACAGTTGGGCATACACTTGGGTGTACATAGCAATATACATTCAACCCCCTTTAAGGACAGAAATTTTTAAAAAATCGGCATTTTTCGGGCGATTCGATACCCTTTAATGCCTAAACACACCCCTTTAAAATATAGGTTGAAAATCGTTTAAGTTGCTGATAATCACCGTTAAACACATTAAATGAGAGAAAAACGCATAAAAAATAATATAAATGCCCTGATTAGAGGGTTCAGGGCATGTATTACGGGGGTACAAGTGTGAACGCAGGAGCATACCCTCCTATCCTGCATTTGCAGTACCTCCAATGTTGGCATCTCCAGCAGTTTTTCCCAACTGTTGCTCAAGCTCTTTAATGCGTTGTTCAAGTCTTCCAATTTCCTTCGCCTGCTGCTGTATGGTCATATCTTTGTCTTTGTTTTGTTCGCGAAGCAGGTTATTTTCAGCAGTCAATATGGGCGTTATGTCTGAACTCTGTTTATGTTCAGGCTTTGTTCCTTCATTGTTATGCCAAATTCGGTCAAGGTCATTTTCGTCCTCAATGAAGTATGGTTCTCGCGGTGTGTTATTCTTAAAAATTTTGTTTCCACGTCCCATAAGTAGCCAATCTGGGTCTACATAGTACCAATCACACATCTTTGCTATCATATCAACACCGACTTTCATTCTGTAATTCAGAATTTCTGAAAACTTAGCAGGTTTAGCGCCGAGGGCTTCAGCGAGGTCGGTTTTAGTGGCTACTAATCCATTGGCAATAATGGCAAGTAAAGCATCTACTGCACGGGAGTTAATCTCTTCTTTTGATATTATTTGCTCGTATAATTCCATAATTTCTGAAAAATATTTTTGTGCATTACAGAAATTCTGTATCTTTGCAACGTGTTACTACTTTAACGGGCTTCAAAAATACGAAAAAAGCGTCGGATGGGCAAGTAATACACTAATCTATTAAGTAATAGAATTACAAATCATATAAAGTAAAAGGATATGGAAACAACCTCAAAACGTTACGTAGATGTAACCAATGCAGCAAAAACCAAGTTGGCGAAGCTGTTCAAGTGTACTGAAACCTTTGTGTATATGGCACTGACCTACCGTAAAAATTCGGATTTGGCGCGTAAGGTCCGTTATGTTGCCGTTCGTGACTATCAGGGTAAGCCGATGCACCACTGCCCTGAATGCGAAACCCTGCACAATACAACCAAAGACGGACGCAGCGTTATGGTTCAGAATTTCGATAATGGTGTGCAGTTGATTGTTGACAAAGGTAATGGAAATGTGGACCTGTTCAACCGCAAAGGTGAACAGATCAACCATTGGGATAATGTGGATTTTCCGAAGCTCTCAGAAATACAAATAGAGGCGGAGGCTATGTAATGGAGGGTAAGTATGGAAGTAGTAAACGGAAAAATATGTATCAGCCACGCGGAACTTACAGGGCGTATTATAACGACCAGTAATTTGAATGCGCTTGTACGAAAAAAACAAGTCAATCAAGTGCAAAAAGGTGGAAATGGCCGTATAGCCCTTTACGAAGTTGACAGCTTCCCATTGAAATGGCGCACGGAGATATACAAGCGCAACCCTGATTTGCAGGAACAGGCAGACAGTAAGGAGTTTTTAGACACCATACAGCCGGACGGTAAGGCATTGGACTATTACCAAGGCTATACGCTGGCAGACGGCCGAAAATTGCCCGATGATAAGGTTCTGGAGTATGCCAATAATTGCGCTGTAATGAATGCTTTCCGCCGTTGTATCGAGGACTGCCAGAGCAAACGCAACAGAGCCGGAAAGAAACGCCCGCCCCTGGGTGAGTTTTGGCGCAAGGCTGCCAATTCGCTTGAATATCTTGCGGACCGCTTCCCAAACTCATTGCCACGCAGTGCCAGACGCTTACAAATGAAGTTCAGCGAATACCTGGAGCAAGGTTATGACTGCTTTATTTCCGGCAAGTTCCTGAACGGCAACGCCGGCAAGGTAGTAGATGAGTTCCAGCGCAGTTATATGTCGGCTTTGGTATGCCACCCTAACAACTTACCTGATACTAAGATTGCAGGGCTTTATAATGCCATGGCAGAACAGCAGGAATGGGAACCAATCACCGCCGCAACTGTTGGCGTATGGCGTGAAAAACTGGGCGCAGTGGTAACAGCCGGACGCTTGGGAGTGTCGAACTTCCGCAACCATGTAACTATGCAGGTGAAGCGCAGACGACCGAGTACGCCGTTCCTGATGTGGTCGCTTGACGGTTGGACGGTTGAACTTCTTTACCAGTCAACCAAGACCGATAAAAAGGGGCACAGCGTAACCACCTACACCAACCGCCTGACTATGGTTGTGGTTCTGGACGTGTTCAACGATTACCCTATAGGCTATGCCGTAGGTTCGCACGAATGCCCGGAACTGATAAAGGCAGCATTACGCAACGCCGCAATTCACAGCCGGGAGCTCATGGGCGAAATGCTCAGAGCTTACCAGATTCAAAGCGACCGTTACGCAATAAAGACCATGCACGACCTTTACGCCGTCATGGGTGGCAAGGTGACACCGGCACAGGCACACAACGCCAAAGCAAAACCCGTAGAGCCTTACTTCAACCACCTTAATACGACTTACTGCCTGCTTTGCAACAACTGGTCGGGTTTCGGTATCACTTCAAACCCAAAGCGACAGCCAAACAGCGACGCATTGAACAGGAAACGCCACAGTTTCCCCGATGAAGTCGGTGTAAGGGCGCAAATTGATGAAATGATGCGGCTTGAAAGGAAGTTGAAATGTGAGGCCTACCTTCAAGGTGCCGCCAAACTGAAAGACGAACACCGCCTGCCGTTGAGCCGTGAAACCTACCTGCTTAACTACGGAGCAGAAACGGGCTTTAAAAATGTGCTGGAGGGTTGCGGGTTGCGCCCCACCATTTTGGGGGTTAAAAGGGATTACGATTGTTTCGACCTGACATTCCGCGACCACGCTTCTGAACGCTGGACGGTGAAGTATGACCCTGACGACCTCAGCCAAGTGCTTGCAGTGAATGTCGACGGCAGCCGCCGTTACATGCTTGAGGAGAAATACGTGCAGCCTATGGCACTGGCAGACCGACAGCCGGGTGATGCGGAACAGCTGGCAAGGATCCGAGAGTATAACAAGCAACTGGAAACAGCTAAAGCCCAGCAAATGGCCATAGACCTGGAACGCACGGAGCAGCTTATCCACGGAACCCCAGCACTGCGCGGAAGTGTTGAAGACCGCCTCCTGCTGACGGACAGCCGGGGACAGCACAAGAACAACCGAAGCCTCAAACGCCTGGCAGCCGCTGAAATTGAAGCCATAGAGGTGGAAACAGTGGAAATGCCGATAAGCCAAGGAGCCAACCGGACAGACGCGGCCGAATACAGCGCCAACGATTACTCGATATTCTAAAACATTGATTTAACAGATACTTAAATACTATTTAAATATGATGCAAAAGGACAAAAAACAACAGATTTGCGACCAGCTGCGCGCATATTGCGACCAGAAAGGAAGCCAGAACAAAGCAGCCAACAGCATGAACGGAGTAAGCTCTGCCACTATCAGCAAAATACTTGCCGGCTCATGGGAAACAATCAGCGACGAAATGTGGCGCACAGTAGCCGCCCAGACCGGTGGAAAGGTAGAGGGTTGGCAGGTGGTCAGCACGCAAGCCTACGACCGTATGACCTTCACCCTGACCAATGCCCAGGCTGATGCCCTGGTGCTTGCCGTTACCGGTGAGGCAGGCAGCGGCAAGACGGAAGCCATAAAGAACTATGCCGCCGGACACGCTAACGCCTACCACCTGACCTGTTCGGAATATTGGAACCGTCGCACCTTCATGCACAAACTGCTCAAGTGTATGGGCGTGGGTGTCAGCGGTACCACGGTGGGCGAAATGATGGACGATATAGTGGACACGCTCAAACGCAAGGACGCGCCCCTTATTGTACTGGATGAAGCCGACAAACTGACTGACCAGGTGCTTTATTTCTTTATCAGTCTGTATAATCAGCTGGAGGGACATTGCGGCATTATTCTGACCGCTACCAGTTACCTGCAAAAGCGTATTGAACGCGGTGTGCGCCTGAACCGTAAAGGCTATGCGGAGATATACAGCCGTATCGGTAGGAAGTTCGTAAAACTGCCTTTGCTCAACAGCGAGGATATAGCCGCCGTATGCGTTGCCAACGGGCTGAACGACAGCAAAGGTATTAACAGAATTATAAACGAAAGTGAGGGCGACCTTCGCCGCGTTAAACGTAGTGTATGGGCGACTTTGAAAGGAGGTGAGAAATGAAAACGAAAGTATTACTAAAGAAACTTTGTTTGGTCGTGGCCTTGGTTCTGGTGGTCGTTGTCTGGGTGGCTGTTTACCTGCTTTACCTGCCTTTCGGAATTGTTCGCGCGTTCATAGACATAGACGGCTTTAAAGAGTTTTGGGGGTGTCTGGATGATTGCTTCCACAGTATGAAAATTTGGTTTTTGAAAGGATGGGCAAAATGAGTTACAAGATAAGCCTCGGGCTGGAAGCCACTAAGGTACCCGATTTTATGGCCTTGTGGCTTGAAAAGGATCTGCCGGTGGATATTGTTGCAAAGCAAGGCACCCACAAAGGAAAGCGAATAATAGAAGTGATAATAACAGGCACTGGCTTATATGATATAGACCGTAAAGAAAAAGCATTTAATAAGGTTATGCGTAGCACCGGTTTCCTTGAAATAATGGAAATAGAGTCAATACAAATAAATAATTAAATGATATGAGCAGAGCAATAAGTAACATGAATGTGCTTGCGGCACAGTTTGAGGTGGCCGATTTTGACGGGCCATATTTGGCCAGTTTCGGCCGTCCCGAGCTGCGCGGTACGTGGCTAATATGGGGCGGAAGTGGCAGCGGTAAAACCACTTTCACCCTGATGCTCTGCAAATACCTTTCTAAGTTCAAGCGTACGGCTTATAATTCACTTGAGCAGGGTCTGAGCCTGTCACTACAAAAAGCCTGGGAGCGTGTGGACATGGCGGAAGCCGGTAATAATGTAATACTGTTGAACAAGGAACAACTACCAGACTTGCGCGCCAGGCTATTGAAGCGAAAAAGTCCGGATATAATCGTTATTGACAGTCTCCAATATTTGGACGGCTTCAATAAAAGGAGTTTTCAAAAACTAAAGAATGAATTTCCGGACAAATTGTTTGTGTTTATCTGCCATGAAAAGAACGGAGAACCCGACGGTAATTTAGGTCGTTTTATACGTTTTGATGCAGAAATAAAAATCCATGTAGAGGGTTACAAAGCGTTTGTAACTACCCGTTACGAGGATTCAGACAAAGGCGAGGGCGGCGCAGACTTCATAATTTGGCAGGAGGGTGCAGACGCATATTGGTTAAATCAAATCAAGAAATAAAGACTATGGGAGAAAATAAAACAATGGACCAGATCCACCGTGGATTGCTTAAGAAGTTCCACACCCTTTGCGGTGTGCTTCACATGACAGAGGACCAGAAAAAGGACCTTTTGTCGAGTTGGGGCGTGGAAAGCAGCCGCGACCTGGACCAACACCAACTAATAGACATTTGCGCGAAATTAAGCGAAATGGTCAATAAGAAACAAGGCAGAGCCACGCTTGACCAGTTGCGCAAACGAGTGATAGCGGCGATAGGCGGTTGGCTGCGTGCCACCCGTCAAAGCCAGAACATAAGTAAAATAAAGGGCATAGCCTGCCGGGCTACCGGTTACGATGACTTCAACAAGATACCGCGGGAGCGACTTTATAACCTGATAGCGACCTTCAACAACAAGGTAAAGGATTCGCAGTCGGTTGACAGTCTGACCAATGCCATGCTGATGCAGTCGATAATGGGAGGTTCAATGGGCGAAGCCTGACAAGTTAAACCATAAAAATAACGACGATGAGCTGGATTACAGAAAGCAACAGGCAGAAACATTTCAAGTATGCCATTTTGTGCGGCTTTGTAGGCACATTTCTGTTTGCCCTTGGCGTTGCCATGGGGCTGGAGTATAAAGATTATGCCTATGGCAATAAATGGGACTGGCTGGACATAGCCGCCACCCTTTTAGGTGGATTGGTTGGTCAACTGTTACAGGTGCTGCTCCTGTTCTTAATTTATTGGTGCTGATATGGTAATAATGAATGAAGCAAAGCAGGTTATTAAAGAAATGACCTGCTCAATGGAAAACGAAGAATATATCGAGTTTATGCGTGAATTGTCAGACTGGGCGGGTTCACAGGCCGATATGGCGGAATTTGTTCCCGACTATGAACCGGAGGACGATTAAACGGTATTTAATAACTGATTAAAAACAGATAAAATGGAAAAAGTAGAAATGACAGCGGAAGAACGCAGAGAATTTGAAGCGTTCCGCGCAGAGAAAAAGAAAAAAGAAGCCGCAGAGCTTCGCAAACAACAGCGTGCCACCTACCAGCAAATGGTCGATGACGAACTGGCACAGGCAGTCCCGGAACTTCGCAGATTAAGCCAGGACATACGCACCGTAAAAGATGCGGTTTTCGGTAATTTCCAGACCGTGTTACAGATGAAAGAGGAGGTAGTAGGATTCAAGGAAGACGGGCAGTTCAGCCACACATTTACCAATAGTGAAAGCACCTTGCGTCTTACTTTGGGAGTCAATACGGTGGACGGCTGGTCTGATATGGCAGAGACAGGCATCGCAATGGTACGCAAGTACATTGAAAGCCTTGCGACAGATGAAAAGACCAAAACCCTTGTAAATACCGTGCTTAGGCTGTTGAGCAAGGACAAACAAGGCAACCTCAATGCAAGCCGTGTGCTCCAGTTGGCAAAAATGGCGGAAGAAAGTAAGGATGAGCAGTTCATTGAGGGCGTTAAAATCATTCAGGAAAGTTACATGCCCACTGAAACACGCCGTTATATCAGGGCGCAATATCGTGATGAAACAACCGCCAACGGCTGGCGTGGAAAATATAAAGTCGCTTGACCCACTATTATAAAAGTCACCTGACCCACCTT
>CALCVT010000006.1 GCA_937906495.1 uncultured Prevotella sp. | reverse complement strand
GATCAACTAAAGCCTTTTTTATATTTAGGAATATGGGGTAGATGGGATGAATACGGGCCAGTAGAGATAGATGCCCTTATCAAGCAGCAAGGCTGATTTCCGATGAAGGAAACCAGCCTTGCTAATGATTTATGCATGCCTGTGTGGCGCGGTGTATGTTGTTTGTTGATAAACTTTCTTTTGAAAGGGTGATACCCCTTTAGTACTTCATAGAGAAGGGTATGCCCCGTCGCATGCAGTAGCGCAGGGTGGGGGTGAGTCGTACAACGAAGTCGTTCCACGAGCGGTTTTGTTGCTTACTCCAGCCCACTTCGGCCAATGCCATGGCGCGAGGGTAGGCCTGGTAGTAAATGCGTTCGGTGCTGTTGATGCATTCGCTCCACAATGTGCCTGCTACTCCCAACACGTAGTTTTGCTCAAAGGCAGCTCCCATGTTCCAGGCAGGGTCGAGGTCGTAGGTCTGGCGCAGTGAGGTAACCGGCATCCCCCAGTTAACCTCGGGCATGTCGCCTTGTGCCATGGGGTAGTCAAAGTAGCAGTGTTCGCCCGGACACAGCATAACCTGCGAGCGGTTGGCAGCTGCTGCATCGAGGGCCTCTTGGGTGAGTCCGTTGCGCCAGGCAAAGATTACGCAGCCTTCGGGCACCTTTTTAAAGTCGGTTTCGTACCAGAACATAGGTGTTTTGCCGTGTTTGGTGCGTAAGGTGTTGATAACACGGTCGAAGAGGTATTGCTGCAGGCGCCAGTTTTCGGAGCGGTCGGTGCTGGTAATGCCCAATTTGCGTTTGAGTTGTTGGCAGTCGGTACAATTGGTCCAGCAGTCGAGCGGCGGATTGCCGGCCTCGTCGCCGCCCAGGTGAATGTAGGGCGATGAGAAGGTGGCCGCAACCTCGTCGAACACGTTGTTCAGAAATTCGAAAGTCGATTCCTTGCCCGGACAGAGCAGTTCGTTCGATACGCCGCACACTGTGCGCAGCGGCACCTGCTTGGCCCCGCAGGTAAGTTCGGGGTAGGCATGGATGGCTGCTACCTCGTGACCCGGCATTTCGATTTCGGGAATGACCTGCACGTGGTAGCGGGCGGCATATTCCACCAGTTCGCGCATTTGAGCCTGGGTGTAGTACCCCGAAATGGGCATGAGCATATCGTCCATGCCCATTCTTGCCGACGACCGTTCAATAAGTTGCGGGTATTTTTTGATTTCCAGCCGCCAGGCCTGGTCGTCAACCAAGTGCAGGTGCAGGGCGTTGAGTTTATAGCGTGCCATTTCGGGCACAAACGCCTTGAGTTCGTCAAAGGGAATAAATATGCGGCAGGGGTCGAGCATCAGTTCGCGCAAGGCGGTGCGTGGTGCATCGGCAATATACATTTGCGGCAAGGCTTCGCAGCAGGAGGCAGTGGCATCGCCGCGCAGCAGTTGCTCGAGTGTCATGAGTCCGTAAAACACACCGGTTGCAGTAGCGCCTTTAATTTGCACGTCATTGGCATTTACCTGTAAGGTGTAGGCTTCGTGTCCTCCTTGCAAGGTTGAGTCGAGGCTAAGGCAGAGGGTGGTTTTGCCAGCCAGTTTACGTATGGAAGTGGCAGGAATCAGTTCGTTGAGTATGCGTTTGGCCTGTTCGCACTCATTGGCCAGTTCGGTTGAGGCCGTAACCGTCCAGTTCGTAAGCACGTGTAAGGGTTTACCCTCCAGTAGTTGCAGCGAAGCGGGCAGGGGCAAGAGTACTTTTTGGGGTTGGCAGATTGCCGAAGCCGCACGTCCGGCACTAAAAAAACTGTTCCAACCCGTAGCTTTGCGGTATTTCAGTTCGGCCCCTTTGGGAACAATGAGTTTTACTTGTTTATGGTCAATGCCCTCGAAGGTCGACGGGGTAGCTACCGGTGGCTCGGCCGACAACACCCGCATGGTGCGCAAGCCTTTGAGCCGTGCAAAAGCAAATTCGCCCAAAACGGGTGAACCTTCAATTACCACCTCTTGCAGTTCTTCGCAGCATGAAAAGGCTGCATCTCCCACCCGTTCCAGACTTTTGGGCAGGTTGAGCGTACGTAATGAGCGGCAAGCAAAGAAAGCCTGCGAGCCGATGGTGCGTACATTGCCCGGTAGCATCACCTGCTCCAGTTGGCGGCGCGAGTGGAAAGCATTGGCCGGAATAACCTCGCAGTCGGCAGCGCTCAGGTCGGCTGTTTGTAATTGCCAGCAGAGGTCGCGCATTTGCCTGAAGTCGGAATTGCCCTCGACCGAAAGTTTGCCCGTTAGTTTAAGGTGGTGTGCTGCCGCCTTTTGTTCGGGTGTCAGCCTTTCCATATGGCTGATAGTTTGTGCAGCAAGTGTAGCCGAAAGCAGAGAAGCTGCCAACGTCAGAAACCATTTCATAGCTAAAGTAAAGTCTGTCGGGTGTTTGGCGATTTAGAAGCGCAAGATGCGTGTACCATCCTCCTGTTCTTCGATTGTTACGTTAACGGCATCGCCTGGCAGGAGTTCTTCAATGAGTTCGGGCCACTCAATAAAGCAAACGGCGCCGGAGTAGAAGTAGTCCTCGTAACCCATGTCGTACACCTCGTCGAGCTTTTTGATACGGTAAAAGTCGAAGTGATAGATTAGTTCGCCGGTAGTGTCGGAGCGATACTCGTTGACGATGCTGAAGGTGGGCGAATTGACCACATCCGTTACGCCCAGTTCCTCGCAAACCGCTTTGATAAAGGTTGTTTTGCCGGCTCCCATTTTTCCGTAAAAAGCAAATACGGTATTTTGGTCCATGGCCTGCACAAAAGCTTTGGCAGCCGCAGGCATATCGTTGAGCGAATTGATTTTGATTTCCATACGCAGTGTGTGATTTGATAAGTTTTAGTAATTAAGGTTCGATGCCCAGCAGTTGGAGCAGTTTCAAAACACATTCTTCGAGCGGACAAACCGAAGTGTCCAGACTCAAGGCCGGGTGTGTCGGTGCTTCGAAGGGCGCCGAAATACCTGTAAAGTGTTTTACCTCGCCGCGGCGTGCCTTGGCATACAGACCCTTTACGTCGCGTCGTTCGCACTCGGCGAGTGGGGTGGAAATATAGATTTCTTTAAAGTCAGTTTTTCCGATAATGTCTGCAGCCAATTGGCGCAGTTCCTCGGTAGGACTGATAAAGGCAGCTATTGTAATGATGCCCGTATCGACAAAAAGTTTTGATACCTCGGCAATGCGGCGTATATTCTCGCGGCGGTCCTCTTCGGTAAAGCCCAAATTAGCATTGATTCCCGAACGGATATTATCGCCATCGAGAATGCGGCAAAGCAGGCCGCGGCGATGCAGTTCGCGTTCAAGTGCAATGGCTACGGTGCTCTTGCCCGACCCGCTTAAACCGGTAAACCAAAGCATCACGCCGCGTTGTCCGAGCAGGTGTTCTTTGTCCTGGCGGCTCAGCATTCGGTCGAAAATGGGGTAAATATTTTCAAGATTATTCTTCATGCTGCAAAGATAGTGAAAGGCGAGAGCAATACCAAGCCAAAAGCTTGCTTTTGAGTGAAGGTAATGCCGAGCCGCCTCCTGTCTTCTTGAAAGATAGTGAAAGGCGAGAGCAATACCAAGCCAAAAGCTTGCTTTTGAGTGAAGGTAATGCCGAGCCGCCTCCTATTTTATTCAAAGATAGTGAAAGGCGAGCGAAGAGGCAAGACTGAAAGTTTGCTTTCGTGTCTTGCCTCTTCCGAGCCGCCTCCTGTCTTCTTTAAAGATAGTAAAGGCGTTTGCTAAGTGTTATTGTTGTTTAGAGATACTTTGCGCTATATTACTCAAAATAAAAGGATTGGCTAAGAGATATAGTGCTTTTCTCGTCAATTTTAGATGTTACTATATTGGACATTGTATAATAACCTTTTGTATTTAATTCATTAGTTACATATAATTGTTGTACAATTGATATATTTCCGTTTACATCTTTATATATTTTGTATTCAATCTTATTGGGTTTATAGAATGTGCGAATTTTCAAAGAAATTAAACTATAGATATTGTAGTCAATATTATCATAGGATGTAGGATTTTCAATTATATCTAGTGGAATATAGTTGGAAAGTTCATTTTTTGAGTTAATGATTTTATAATTATAGCTCAGACCGTTTGGTATTTCTATAGGTGATGAAGATACCATGTCGGTTATTATTGGGTCGAAAACTTTCTCGATAGGAACTTTAGTAAAAACATCATGTTGTTCTTCCTCTTCACATGAAAGAAAGGTGAAGAGGGAGAACAGTATGATTAAAAGAGATTTGAGATTCATGTATATTTACAGAGATATTAAATTATACTTCCATTGGAACTCTTCGGGTTTACATGGATACCACTTATTATAACTTCTGCCAGCTAAATCGCATATTACATGAATACATTTACTGGCAAGCCTTATATTTCCATTTTCATCAGGCGCGGAACTGTTATATCCTCGTTTATAGTCTTTGTTATTAGGTTCAAGACCGCATAAGGGAGATTCGAGAGGAGCAAAATATGCAGTAGAACCAAGACCATCTATTTTAATGTCTTGATATACTGTTATATATTCTATGATATAAATTTGCTGCATTATCCCCATTAAATCTGCCAATTTTTTATCCATGATGAATTTTGATTACCACTGCTTTTCTTAGAAGAATATCCATTAAGCGTGATGGTATTTACAGATGATTTAGTCATTGGTATAGGGGAATTCAGAGAAGAAGTCCATCCTATGAACTCTTCAGTATCTTGATGGAAAAAATCTTCAAAGGAGCAGAATGTAGCTTCCTAAGAATTACCTAAATCTTCAGTAATAAAATCAGATTCACTAGAGCAACCAGAAAATGTCGAACTCAATAAAATAACTAAAGTTTCCCACCCCCAATAAAGAGGATGGGAAGTAACAGTAATTCAAATTT
>CALCVT010000005.1 GCA_937906495.1 uncultured Prevotella sp. | reverse complement strand
AGATACAAAAATCTCCCATTTTATATTTTCTCAATAAGTTTAGATGACTTCATAGATAATACCTAAAACCTTCACAACACTTTCAATGGATTTAAGCTATATACTTTTTCCAAACAAACAGAAAGTAGTTTGTAACCCTTAAGTAAGAATCTAACGGTACGCTAAAATCCTTACAACTCTGCAAAGTTTACCACATCTATCCAAGATTTGAATATTTGACCATACCCAATATCGGTTGACTTACTGTCACAATGCTACAAATCTGGTTTTATTTGTTCTTCCAACAAACCATGCATGATGTTTATAAAACCGCAACGAATGAAACTGAACTTACATGGGGTTTTACAACGGCAAAGACAATGATTGATTGTCCGAAGGAATAAAACACATTTCGACATACACTTTAGTCCTCGTTTAAAAGCTACGGAATAAAGTTGTATACCATATGCTACCGGGCGCAAAAAGACAGACCTACTACAGCGAGCTGATCAACCGCTTAGCCACAAAGCCCTCAAAGTTCCTAAGTACCTTGTACAACTGACCCTCAGACAGAAAACGACTACGCTATTAGTGAAAATTAAGAAAACACACGCCACTCCGAACAAAATAAATTCTGTATCTTTGCCCCATGGAGATAAAATTGACTTTTCTGAAACATATTAACAAGCAATGCTGCTGTGCTATTGCCCTTTCGATGCTGCTATTGGTTCCGACCAGTGCTGCGGCACGCCGTAAAGGCCCTAACCACGGACGCGGCATGGCTGCATATGCTGCGGTCGAGCCTGATGCTTTGGCCATGAAAGCTACTGGTGAACGACGTGTAGAACACGCTGCGGCAGTCTTTATCGAAGCCCCCTCGCATGCCCGCATTAATTCAAAATACAAAGAAGGTATTGATGTTTCCCACTATCAAGGAAGCATTGATTGGGATGCCGTAGCCGATGGCACACCCATATCCTATGCTTATCTCAAAGCAACGGAAGGAGCCTCGTTGGTTGACAAAACCTACCGCCGAAACCTAACGGAAGCACGCCGGGTAGGTTTAAGTGTGGGCAGCTACCATTTTTATCGCCCAAACATTGATTGGAAGCAGCAGTTCAACAACTTAACGGCCGTAGTTAAACGCGAAGAACAAGACTTGGTACCCATTATTGACATTGAACATCGCGGTTCTGTCAGTTCCGAGGCCTTTATTGCCGATTTACGCGCCTTTATCGAAAAGGTTACCGAACATTATGGCAAAAAGCCCCTGCTCTACACCTACCACAACTTCTACAACCGATACCTCAAGGGGCAGTTTAAAAACTACCACTTCATGATTGCACGCTATCGTTCCGACTCCCCAACCCTCGACGACGGCAAGGACTACATTATGTGGCAGTATACACAAACAGGGTCTATTCCTGGTATCAAAGGCCATGTTGACCGTTCTAAAATTATGGGAAACTTTAGCCTTAACCAGGTAAAAATGTAACATCCCAACTACATTTGCGCCCCCGCACAAGTAAAAAGCCAACCTTCCAACTTGCCCTAATTGGCAGTTTGCGGCACTATACAAACCCGCTGGCAAAGGTTTTTTACTTGTTGCGGAGGCGCAAACCGCTTTGTTACCTCCGCCTTTCAGAAAAAATTAGTACTTTTGCGGTGAACAACAAAATTAAGAGAAGCTATGCTTACTATCAAACAGATAACGGAAGACAAAGAAGCTGTGATTCGCGGCTTGGAAAAGAAAAACTTTAAAGGTGCTCGCGAAGCTATAGACAATGTAATTGCCGTTGACAACAAGCGCAAAGAAGCGCAAACCGAACTGGACAGCCTAAAAGCTCAAGTTAACACGCTTTCCAAAAGCATAGGTGCACTTATGAAAAGCGGCCAAAAAGAAGAGGCCGAATCTGTAAAACAACAGGTAGCAGACATTAAAGGAAAGACCAAAGAACTTGAAGAGCGCATGAAGTTGGCCGAAGACGAAAAGCGCGAACTGCTCTGCACCATTCCCAATGTTCCCTACGACATCGTACCCGAAGGCAAATCGGCCGAAGACAACCAAGTGGTAAAAACCGGAGGACACGACACCATACTTCCCGAAAATGCACTTCCACACTGGGAACTCGCTAAAAAATACAACCTCATCGACTTTGACTTAGGTGTAAAGATTTCAGGTGCAGGTTTCCCCGTATACATTGGTCAGGGCGCTCGTTTGCAACGCGCACTCATCAACTTCTTCCTCGATGAGGCACGCAAATCGGGCTATACTGAAATAATGCCTCCAACGGTTGTTAATCAGGCTTCGGGCTATGGAACCGGTCAACTCCCCGATAAAGAAGGACAAATGTACCACTGCGAAGTAGACGACCTCTACTTGATTCCCACAGCTGAGGTTCCAGTAACGAATATCTACCGCGATGTTATTCTTAACGAAGACCAGCTTCCTATCAAAAATTGTGCTTATACGCAGTGTTTCCGCCGTGAAGCCGGAAGCTACGGCAAAGATGTACGCGGCTTGAACCGTCTGCACGAATTCTCTAAAATTGAAATCGTACGCATCGACAAGCCTGAGCATTCTGAAGAGTCGCACCGCGAAATGCTAGAGCACGTTGAAGGACTACTCCAAAAGCTGGAACTCCCCTATCGTATTCTGCGCCTCTGCGGTGGCGACATGAGTTTTACTTCGGCTGTTTGCTACGACTTTGAAGTATATAGCGAAGCTCAACAACGCTGGCTGGAGGTTAGCTCCGTTTCGAACTTCGACACTTATCAAGCCAACCGCTTGCAGTGCCGCTACCGTGGAGCCGACAAAAAAATTCAACTCTGCCATACCCTTAATGGCTCGGCTCTGGCATTGCCTCGCATCGTAGCAGCTCTGCTCGAAGACTTCCAAACTCCCGAAGGTATCCGCATACCTAAGGCTCTCCAGCCTTATATGGGATGTGACATGATTAAGTAACTCCATTTACTACCTTGGCCCGGTGTATTAACTACATCGGTGCCTGGGTGTTGTAACGCCGGCTGTAGTCCGGTGCTGCTGACTCCTGCATTTATTTTTCCTATGCGTATTCTCGCGATAGACTACGGCAAAAAACGAACCGGTATTGCCGTAACCGACCCTGCACAAATTATAGCAAACGGGCTGACCACTGTTGAAACGCACCAATTACTGCCGTTTCTTAAAGACTATACGAGTCGCGAAAGCGTTGAATGCTTTGTGGTTGGACTACCTACACAACTTAATGGTCAACCATCCGAAAACCAACAGCGTGTACTTAAGTTTGTCGAAAAACTACAAAAGGCACTCCCTGACATTCCGATTAACTTTTATGACGAACGATTCACCTCGGTTTTGGCACATCAAGCCATCATCGACAGCGGAATCAGCAAAAAGCGCCGACAAAATGATAAAGGGTTGGTAGACGAAATCAGCGCTTGCATCATCCTTCAAAATTACCTCGAAAGCAAGCTATAAACTGGAGAATTCAACTTTAGTTACATCTACACACCTAAAATCAAACTTCTCCCCTATAGTACAGGCTTCAGCCTTCATACAACTCCTTTACTGATATGATTTTACCTATTTATACTTATGGTATGTCGGTTCTCCGCAAAGAATGTACAGACATTACCCCCGACTATCCCGAACTCAAGCAACTCATTGCCGACATGTTCGAAACCATGTATCACAGCGATGGTGTGGGCCTAGCAGCTCCGCAAATTGGCAAAGCTATTCGTTTGGCTGTCATCTCGCTTGATGTAATGAAGGATGAGCATCCTGAATACGCCGGTTTTAACAAGGCTTATATCAATCCACAGATTTTGGAATACGATAACACCGAAACCGAATTGATGGAAGAGGGTTGTCTGAGCCTTCCTGGTATCCATGAACCCGTACGCCGTGCCACACGTATTCTTGTTAAATATCAGGATGAAGATTTTAACGAGCACGAAGAGTGGGTTGATGGTTTCTTGGCCCGCGTTATGCAACATGAATTTGACCATTTGGATGCTCACCTCTTTGTCGATCGTATTTCACCACTCCGCAAACAAATGATTCGCGGAAAGCTCACCCAAATGATTAAGGGTAAAATCCGCTGTTCTTACAAGACAAAATCGCCTAAATAGCTCAGTTCAAAGCCATTTTGCTTTGAATACAATAAGAAAATACGCTTATGGCTCATACCATTCCTTCCTATAAAGTACGTTCCGCCAGCACACGTTTCCGTGCCGGGGTACGTACTTTATTTGTTCTACTTTTAGCTCTGCTTTCTACTACACGTGCAATAGCACAGGTCGATGCCGAAATGGTTACCATTATGGGGCGTAATGCCTTGAGCGTTGACGACTATCTCACAGCTATTCGTTACTTCAACCAGGCTATCGAGGCAAAACCCTTCTTATCACGCCCCTATTACTACCGCGCGTATGCCAAATTCACCCTTGAAGACTATACCGGTGCCGAAGCAGACTGCTCAAAGAGTTTGGATCTTAACCCTTTTATTGTAGAGGTCTATCAGTTGCGCGGACTCTGCCGCATTCATAACGAAAACTTTGAAGGAGCTATATCCGACTACTCCAGAGCCCTTAAAGAAATTCCTGACGATCAAAGTGCACGCTACAACCGTGCACTCTGCCTCATGCAACTTAAAAGATACAACGAAGCAGATGCCGACCTTGACTACATGATACGCAAATGGCCTAATTTTCACCGTACTTATATGGTTAAGGCACAGTCAGAACTTGAACAGAAAGATACGATAGCCGGACTTAAATGGATTGACACCGTATTGGCTAAAAATCCCAAAGAGGGAAATGCATGGAGTTTTAAAGGCCGATATGCCATGCAACAGGAGCAGTTTACACTGGCCGACTCCTGCCTCACACGGGCCATAGAGACTATGCCCAACGACTTTGAACTTTATGTAGTCCGAGCACAGGCAAGGCATGCACTGGGACTTTTTTCAAAGGCTATTGCCGACTACGATCATACCATCCAACTGCAACCCAAACATTTTGTTGCTCACTACAACCGAGGACTCCTACGTTCGTTTGTAGGCGACTTGAACCGTGCCATCGAAGATTTTGACTTTGTCATCAAGGTTGAACCTGACAATACGCTGGCTATTTACAACCGCGCTCAATTACGTGCACAAGTTGGCAACTTTAAAGGTGCTATAGCCGACTATAGCACCCTTATCAAGTCATATCCCAACTTTTCGTACGGATATCTTGCAAGGGCCGAATGCCGCCGCAAAATTGGCGATATCAAAGGTGCCCAAAACGATGAAGCTTTTGTAGCCCGGCGAAACTTAGATTTAGCTTTTGGCAAGACCCGTCCAAGCAAAAATAAAAAAGTTCGTTTACGCTCGGAGCACGCACTCGAACAATACCAACAACTGATTGAAGAAGATCCAGACACCATACGCAATGTATTTGGAACCCTCTATGGCAAAGTACAAAACGAAAAGGTTGAGAGTAACCTTATTCCTATGTATGCTTTAGCATTCCGCCCCTCATTTACCAAAGGATATCATGCCATTGGATTTATGCCCGAGGTTAATGCACTTAAACGCGCAAATACGAACGGACGCCGACTCTGTTTGACAGCCGAAACTGATGCAAATGCATCACAGGATGCAGACTCGGATGCACAGCGCATAAACAAAGTTGCCATACAATGCAACCAATTGGAGTTAGCGCTGTACCAAAGCGCTGTTGCAGCTTCGCGCTACGACTACACTTCTGCACTCAATGAAGCCAATCTTGCAGTCAAAGCCGACTCTACATCAGTTCTGGCTCTCATGCAACGCGCTTTTATACTATCACGAAGCGTAGCCGGGCAAACCCTCGATAAAACTGATGCCAAGGCACGTATGTCGCTGGCTGTGTCAGACCTTAAGAAAGCCGAACAGCTGGCACCTCAGAATGCCTACGTATTTTATAATTTAGGCTGCCTTTATGCTCAACAGCACACCACTGACCTTGCTATTGTTGCATTCAGTCATGCCCTTTCTATCGACCCACGTCTGCCCGAAGCCTATTACAACCGGGCATTGCTCTACCGCAAATTAGAACAAGAAGAACAAGCACAAGCAGACTTCAGCAAAGCAGGCCAATTAGGGCTTTACAAAGCTTATGCACAAATGAAGCAGAAGGCTGGCAAACAATAGCAACTGACACTTGAGTAGGTTTTCCAAAAACAGGAAACCGACTCTCGTGATTATCAAATCCAGTTGTAATCATGTACAGCCTGCTGTGCACTTAGCAACCTAATATCCATTCTTTCTACATATTATGCAAAAACCTCTTATTCTTTCAATGGCTGTTGCAGGCTTTCTTTCGGGCTATGCCCAAAAAGCCTCAACACCTTACTGGCTCGATCCCTCAATGAACCGTGTAGGAACTGAAGCTCCAAGATCCGACTTTTTTGCGTTCGAAACAACCGGACTCGCACAAAAGTCTGATAAGAAGCAATCCGAACGCTACCTCTCGCTTGAGGGAAAATGGAAGTTCAATTTTACCAACGACCACCAAAACGCTCCCAAAGATTTCTTTACCACCGATTTTGATGACTCCACGTGGAAGGACTTTCCCGTCCCCGGTCTCTTTGAACTCAATGGTTACGGCTATCCCGTATACAAAAACTTTGGCTATGCTTGGGCCAATCAGTTCAAGCCCAACCCTCCTATGGTCGAAGAGCGTAACAACTATACTGGCTCCTATCGCAAAATTATTACTATACCTGCTAACTGGAAGGGCGAAAACATCTATCTGCATGTAGGTTCAGCCACTTCGAACCTCAGTGTATGGGTTAACGGAAAATTTGTTGGTTACAGCGAAGACTCCAAAGTAGCCGCCGAATTTGACCTGACCAAATATCTTAAGCCCGGCAAGGAAAACCTTATTGCTTTGCAAGTCATGCGTTGGTGCGATGGCTCATACTTTGAAGACCAGGACTTTTGGCGCTTCACCGGCATTGCCCGTGAAGTATACCTCTATGCACGTCCGCAAAGTCATATTGCTGACCTTTTCATTACTCCAGATCTTACCGATAACTATACCAACGGTACACTTAACATACGTATTACCGGCAAACAATGCAAAGGCAAGCAAGCTGTGCTCACTTTACTCAACAAACAAGGTGAAACAATCAAAACCGAAACGCTCAAGTTAACCAACAGCACAGCACAAACCAACATGGCCATTGCCAACCCGCTCAAATGGACAGCCGAAACGCCCAATCTGTACACCTTGCGCGTTGACTTGACCGATGGAAAGAAAATTCTCGAAAGCCTTACGCAACGTGTGGGTTTCAGAAAAATTGAAATCAAAAATGCCCAATTCTTAGTCAACGGACAACCAGTTCTTATCAAAGGAGCCAACCGCCATGAAATGGATCCCGATGGGGGATATGTCGTAAGCATGGAACGCATGATTGAGGACATCAAAATTATGAAAGAACTCAACATCAATGCTGTTCGCACCTGCCATTATCCCGATGATCCGCGCTGGTACGATCTTTGCGATGAATATGGACTCTACGTAGTGGCCGAGGCTAACCTTGAGAGCCATGGTATGGGATACGACGAATTAACTTTAGCTAAGGTTCCCCGCTACGAACAAACGCATATTGAGCGCAATCGTAACAACACGCATGTTCTAAAGAACCACCCTTCTATTGTAACTTGGAGCCTTGGTAATGAAGGTGGATATGGCCCCAACTTCGAAAAAGCTTACGACGATGTCAAGGCTTACGACTCCTCACGTCCCGTACAATATGAACGAGCTGGATTGGAACGCACTACCGATATCTTCTGTCCCATGTATATCAGCTATAAAGAGTGTGAAGATCATGGGAAAAGCAATCGTAACCGCCCTCTTATCCTTTGTGAGTACGCACATGCAATGGGCAACTCCGGTGGTGCCTTTGATGAGTATTGGAAACTTGTACGCAAGTACCCCAACTTCCAAGGAGGCTTTATATGGGACTTTGTAGATCAGGCTATCCGAACCAAGAACCGCGAAGGCAAGGAAATATTTGCCTATGGCGGTGACTTTGGACGTTATCCTGCCTCTGACCATAACTTTAACTGCAACGGCCTTATCAATCCCGACCGCAAACCCAACCCACATGCTGATGAAGTACGCTACTTCCATCAAAACATTTGGACAAAACTGCTCAATGCTACCGATGGAACTATTGAAGTTTACAACGAAAACTTCTTCAAAGACTTAAGCGATGTTGAACTTCATTGGCGAATGCTCGAGGATGGCGAAGAGGTAGCATCGGGTATCAATGAGCATGTTGATGTCAAGCCACAAGGCCGAGCCACTTTGCGTCTCAAGGGCTACGAACAGTTACAAGGTAGTGAAGAAACAACATTGCAAGTATCCTATGTGCTTAAAAACGATGCCCCGCTACTCAATGCCGGACACACTGTTGCACGCCAGGAGTTTTTACTTAATCCATACCACTTTACACCAGTCAGCGAACTGCTCACGGTTGCCCCCAAACATACACTTGCTGTAGGAACTCATGCCAACAAGCCACAACCTATAGTTACTAAAGACGAACAATTGGCATCACTCACACTCAGTGCCTCGCACACAGCAGTCACCTTTAATAAGCAAACTGGCTTTGTTGATTACCTTGATGTAAACGGAAAGCCTTTGTTTGAAGAGGGTTTCTCACTGATGCCCGACTTTTGGAGAGCCCCGACCGATAACGACTATGGTGCGCAACTTCAACGCGAACTTCGCGCCTGGCATCAACCTACCTTCAATCTCAAAAGCATGAAGGACGAAGCCGTTGGTACTAACCACCGCGTAATAGCCGAGTATGACTTGCCCGAGGTCGAAGCACAACTGAAGTTAACTTATACACTTACAACAACTGGTAAACTGATTATTGAACAGGCACTCACTGTTAATCCCTCAGCCAAGCAAAAGCCTTCACTACCACGTTTTGGAATGACACTGATTATGCCTAAAGAATACAACGAAATCAGTTACTACGGACGCGGTCCTATCGAGAACTATCGTGACCGCCATACATCAACATTCCTCGGTGTTTATACCCAACAGGTTGATAATCAATACTGGCCCTATATACGCCCGCAAGAGAGTGGAAACAAAACCGATGTGCGCTGGTGGAGTGTATACAATCCCAACACTAACGACGGACTCACTTTTACAGCTCCCGAACCGCTTGAAATGGCGTCGATAAACTACTTGACCGATGATTTAGATGGTGGGTTAATTAAAGAAAAACGCCACATGCACTCTGGCGATCTTACTCCCCGCCCCTTCACCGTAGTACACATAGCACAGCAACAGATGGGACTTGGATGTGTTAACTCTTGGGGTGAAAAGCCTTTGGAAAAATACATGATTCCCTACGCTGACCAATGCTTTACATTTGTCATTACACCGGGTCGCTATTAACGGCTTGAGCCATAAAACCAACCGGAGGATGGTACTACCTTTACGGCAGTGCCATCCTCCGATTGGTTATGTACACAGCATTCGTTTCCGCGCACAAAAAAAGAGAACCTCTGTGGTACTTACCAACAGGCTCTCCAATCGTTATGTCATTACATTGCTACGTACGCAACAACTGCTGCGCCGAGCATTTTACTTGAGCGAAACCAAGATATCCTTTTCCACTTCTTTGATTTCCAACTTGCCTTCGCGAAGCAACCAACCAAGTGCCAAATATAAGTCTTTGTCAGCACGTACCTTGATTACTTTCTTAAGTTCTTTTCCTGTAAGCTCTCCCTTTTGGTCCAGAGCTTCCCAAATTTTTCCGGCCATTTCGCCAGCTTTTACTTCCAACATACGCTTAATTTGTTAGTTAGTCATAGTGGTTGACTTTAAATCTGTTAGCAACCAAGTGCAAAGGTACATATTTTTTAGCAAATCGGTCAGTTTTTTTAGGCTAAAAGCCCTATTTTGAGGAAGCCGACGGAAAATAGCTACAGCAGTCAAAGGTTTTTCGGAAGAATGTATTACTTTTGCTTGAGTTCGACCGGCTTGTATTGCACGCTTACACCCACGCATACAGCTGTGCAACCGGCAAATAAGTTCTACATGCCTTTACGCTTGAGTCCCGGCCGCTGTTTTCATATAATCCTTTAAACGTATTTGCTTTGTTATCCATTATCATTCCAACCTATAATTACGTATGTACTGAACTGGTAAGCGAATTGGCCCGGCAGTGCCAGGCATACCGTAGTCGTAGCACCACACCTTTCGACTACGAAATAATTGTGGCCGACGACGCCTCACCCAATCAACAAACGATTGAGGCTAACCGCCCGATTAACAAACTTGAGGGATGCCGTCTGGTGGAACGCAAAGTAAATGTGGGGCGGGCCTACCTGCGCAACTGGCTGATTGACGAAGCCCGCTTTAACTACATACTGATGATAGACTCAGACGCACTGGTATGTACCAACAACTTTATTAGTAGCTACTGGGAACATCGTAACGATGCCAACGTAATTTGCGGTTCGTTGCGTAACCCTCAAATTCCCTGTCCCGAAGGATACGAATTACGCTATCGCTACGAACACCATGCCGAACGGCGCCGCCTGCGTTCAAATCCTAACAGCAATCCATATCGTAGGTTTACCACTTTCAACGTCATGGTTAACCGCACAGCCATCGGCAACCTGCACTTCGATGAGCGCTGTCAGGAATATGGCTACGAAGATACACTCTTCGGTCTGATACTCGAAGATATGGGCTACACCGTACGCCATATTGACAACCCGCTCATTCACAATGGCCTCGACACGAACGACTCTTTTCTTGAAAAAACCGAAGCTTCGTTGCGCACCCTGAGCAAACTGAACGGCATTATGCAAAAATTTGCCGGGGCATCGCACGTTTACGACGATTTAAAGAGTTACCACCTGCACCACCTTTTCCGCAGGTGCTTCGAATTCTTTAAACCTACCATCCGCCAAAACCTGCTCGGCCGAAACCCCAAACTCTTGCTCTTCAATATTTATAAACTAGGATACTACGCCGAACTTAAACACCAAGCCCATGAGTCTGAAAGTGTATGAAGCATCTGCCGGTTCTGGAAAAACATTTCAGCTGGCACTCGAATACATTGCCCTCGCACTGAGTTCCGATTCACCCAAAAACTTTACAAACATTTTGGCCGTTACCTTTACCAACAAAGCAACGGCCGAGATGAAAGATCGCATACTCGAACAACTCTATAACCTAGCGCACGGTGGATTGGACACAAACTTTCTAAATGCAATTGTTGCACATACGGGCCTCAGCGCTAAAGTGCTGCAACAGCGGGCATTCAAAACGTTGCAAGAAATTATTCACGACTACGACCACTTCAGGGTTGAAACCATCGATTCGTTCTTCCAATCGCTCCTGAGCAATCTGGCTCACGAACTCAAATTAGCCAAAGGCTTTAACATCGACCTTAACCTAGACGAGGTTGTTTCGAATGCTGTCGACCGCCTGCTCTTATCAATAAATTACCATGCTGCGAACAACAACAGCAAGAACAAACAAACCGTCAATAGGGTAAGCCAACTGATTGTTGACTACATGGAGGAGCAAATACAAAACGACAAAGGATGGAAAATTGGCAACGAACTTAAAAGTTTTACGAAAGAGAACCTCTTTAACGAAGTGTATCTGCAAGCCGAAGAGGTGCTTGACATCCAACTTAAAGACACTCAGGCACTCAACAGCTTTAAGCGACTTCTACGCAAGGAATTAGACCAGTATAAGGAAAAGTGCAAGAACAAAGCCTTGCAAGTTCTGCAAGTACTAGAAAACCCTATCGGTAGTTCCGACCCAAAGAATCTAAAGGGGTACAATAAAATAATTACATGCTGCCGCCAACTTATTAAAGGAGACTTGTATGAACCCGATTATCCCCAGGGATTTAAAGATAGCAAGAATTTTCTGAAAAAGGAACTGCAATCCAATCCTGACTATTTAGCGCTGGCAAAAACTGTGCACGCAGGGCTTAACAGTATGGAGGAAGAACGTAATAAAATAGCTCAACAAGCCAATACCTACGAACTCTTGCTCTCGAATCTCGGACCGCTTTGTCTGCTCAGTGAAATCGGAAAGGAGATAGAACTGATTAATACGGAGAACGGAACCTTTATGCTGGCTAAAACGCCCGATTTCTTTAGCAAAATGGTACAAAAGGAAGACTCTTCGTTTGTATTCGAACGTGCCGGAACTACCTTCAAGCACATCTTGATTGACGAATTTCAAGATACCTCGCAAATGCAATGGGTAAACTTTAAACGGCTGCTTATTGAAAACCTGGCTGAAGGCGATGAATGTATGCTTGTGGGCGATGTGAAACAAAGCATTTATCGCTGGCGCGGAGGCGACTGGGAAATTTTGGGCAACATTAAGGAAAGCATGAAGCACCTTTGCCATGTTGACATCCATACGCTCGATACCAACTACCGCAGTTGCAAAGACGTTGTAGAGTTTAATAACCGTTTTTTTGAGCATAGCACCGCTTTTCTTGATGAACTGAACAAAAAAGATCAATTAGAGCCTCAATCAAAGGATGGGGAGAATAAGGGTACGCTCTCGAAAATCTACGCCAACGTCAGCCAGCAGGTCAAAAAGAATGCAGGACCTGGCTACGTGCGCCTCTATATTGAAGACAGCACCCAGGTTACACCCGAGGAAATTATGGACGACGTATACCAACAAATTGTTGCTTTACGTGCCTTAAAGGTACCCTACGACCAAATTGGTATTCTCGTACGCAAAAAAAAGGAAGCTACTGCCTTTATAAACTACTTTGCGCAAGCCTATCCCGAAATTCCACTCACCTCCGACGAAGCTTTCAGACTATCAGCTTCGCCGGCTGTCAACTTGTTGGTATATGCACTCAAACTCATTACAGACGTTAACGACAAAATGGCTTATGAAGTTTGCCTGCAACACGCTACGGCCTTGCAACTCGACTCTGCCTACCTCACTACTTGCCTGCAAAAACTCTGCAACGAGGCTGACAAGTGGCTGAATACGCCGTTGGTTGAAGTTTGCCAACAACTTGTTCTGCTTTTCGGACTTCCTCAGGCCGAAAACAACGGAAACGGACAGTCGGTATACCTCTTCTCCTTCTTCGACAAACTGATTGAATACCTTGAAGATCACCCTTCAGACCTCTCTGCCTTCACCACCTATTGGGATGAAGTGCTCAGTGGTAAGTCAATTGCTATCAACATCAAGGATTCTATCTTTATCATGACCGTTCATGCCTCCAAAGGACTTGAACGACACACCATTCTGATTCCATTTTGCAATTGGGAACTTGAGAGCGACCACCCCGACGACATCATGTGGTGCGGTGCTCCGAGCACAAAAGATATCGACCCCTACATTCCCATAGTTCCTATCAAAACCTATGCCAGCAAAAAGGTTAAGGAGTCCATGTTCTACCCTTACTACTACCACGAACACCTGATGCAACGCATCGACAGTTTTAACGAGTTGTATGTAGCATTTACACGTGCCCGCAACAACCTGCTGGTATGGAGTACCCCCAAAAGGAATAGACCCCTCACGGTATTTATGCTCCTCAACAATTTTGTTAATCCATCGGCAAACAACAACTCAACTGAAACAAAAAAGCGAAAAAAAACATCATCTGCAGGGGCGGTAATCCAGACCTTCGGACAACTCTTGCCATTTATTGAAAAATCTACCTCTGAAAGCAATCAACCTAAAAGCGATGCATGCAATCCGCTTGTTATAAAAGACGCCGAAAAAATAGAAGTAAAGTTCAACAACTGGCTAACCGACCACATGGTGTTCAAACAATCACACCTTTCGAAGGCCTTTATTGATGAACTGAACGAAACGGACGATAAACAAACCAATAATCGCAAACTCAGACAACACTTTATAGACCAAGGCAATTTGTTGCACCAACTCTTCTCGCTTATTCGCCATGCCGATGAGCTGGATGCTGCGCTATATAGTCTTACACAACAAGGACTGATTTGCAACCGGGAACAGGAAGCCGAAATACGCGAACTGATTAGCAAACGACTAACAAACCCTCAAGTTAAACTTTGGTTTAACTATCCCGGACGGATTTACACTGAATGCAATTTGCTGAAACGAAACTCCAACTGCGAAGTTGGAAAACACAAAGTTCAAACCTTACGGCCTGACCGCGTTATGATAAACGAAAACGAGGCTATTGTGGTGGACTATAAGTTTGGTAAGCCCAACGACAAATACATCACACAAGTAAAGGAGTATATGGAATGCTTGTACCACATGGGCTATACCCATGTAAAGGGCTATTTATGGTTTGTATTTAGCAATCAAATATGCGAGGTGGAATAAATTTATCTATGAGCATACCTCAAAGACCATAAAGGCAAAGTCTATAATTACCATAAAGGCTGACTACCGTTAAAAGTAGTCAGCCTTTTTAAATCGAAGTGTACTTAAACTCTCCAATCCATATTTTTGAGCACGAAATAAGCTATTACTCTTCGGTACAACAGAATATATCAATCGGGGGGATTGAAAATTCTATCGGGAATGTTAAATCTTTTACACCCCAATGCTATCTACCAATAGCAGCAGCCTTTTCCTGCAATTCAACCTGTGTAAAAAACTACTTGCAGCAGCCTAACACTATAAAAGAATTAAAAGACTAAAGCAGTTTGAACTTAGCAAACTTGACGAGCAAATTTTTAGCACCTACCGGCATACCAAAATCTACACGAATTTTAGCGCTGTCGCCTTTGCCTTCCATTCCAACAACAGTTCCCTCGCCAAAGCGGTCGTGCACAATGCGCGTACCAATGCTTAAGCCTGCTACCGATGCAGGGGCATCTTTGGATTCAGTATTCGAAGTTTTAGGTGTTATCCCAGCCCGCTTAAAGCCAACTGGAGGTGCTGGCGGCACTACACGGCGCGGCTCGGGTTTGTTATAACTTCGACAACGAGAATAACCACTACCTTCATTATCATACTCTGAACGAGTCGAAGCACCAAAACTGCTTCGGAATTCATCTTCAGAGGGAGTACCAAAAAAACTGTCAAAATTGCGCGAACGCTCTGACCCACCCCAATCGTTAGTATACGTTCCACCATAAGTATCGGCACTGCGGTACGAAGCAGAACCCCAACGGCTATCGGCACTGCGGTTCGAAAAGGTGCGAGGGCTACGGGCTGTTGCCGTATGTTCGTAGTCGAGATATTCCTCATCAATATCGCTGATGAAAGAACTAACATCTGCAAACTGCAACGAACCATAACGGAAACGGCTATCAGCATAACTCAAAAAACAGAAACGGCGGGCACGCGTAACGGCTACATAAAACAGGCGCCGCTCCTCTTCGAGTTCCTTACGGTTGCCACGAGCCATGGCACTGGGAAAGAGATCCTCTTCCATACCTGTTACAAATACAGCATCAAACTCCAGTCCTTTAGCTGCATGCACCGTCATGAGCGTAACACGGGGCTCGCTGTCGTCGCTCTGATCGGTATCCGAAAGCAGCGAAACCGTAGCTAAGAACTCCGACAATGTGACCCGGGCAATCTGATCCTCTTCAAAGCGCTCCTTCTCGTACGAGAGTACCGAGCCTATCAACTCGTCGATATTCTCCTGTCGGGCAATGTTTTCGGCTGTTATCTCACGCACAATATCACGTGCGATACCACTGAATTTAACCACATGCTTCACAACGTCCGAGGCTGTATGGTTTGCAGCATATTTTTGAAATGCAGTGATAAGTTCTACAAAAGCTGCAGTTTGTTTGGCTGCCTTGCCACGAAGGTCCAGATTGTAGCTAACAGGGTCGGCTATCGCAGCCCACATGCTCACACCTGCAGCAGCTGCTGCATTCTGAATTTTGAGCACGGATGTAGAACCTATATCCCGTTTGGGATAGTTGATGACACGTCTGAAGGCCTCTTCGTCGTGCACATTGACTATGAGCCGCAGGTAGGCCAGCACGTCCTTTACCTCCTTACGCTGGTAGAAGGAAAGGCCCCCATAAATGCGATAAGGAATTTTGGAGTGTTGTAGCGCCTCCTCAAACGAACGGCTCTGAGCGTTCGTTCGATATAGCAGAGCTATGTTATCGTATTCCACTCCTTTACGCACCAGTTTAATGATGTACTTAACCACCTTCTGCGCTTCTTCCTTATCTGTTTGAGCCTTGAACACCTTGATGCGTTCGCCTCCCTCATTTGCAGCATAAATCCTTTTGGGAATTTGGCTTTTGTTTTGGCTGATGATACAATTGGCCGCATCAACAATACACTGCGTGGAACGGTAGTTACACTCTAACTTGACTACCTTGGCCGACGGATAGTCCTTTGTAAAGTTTAGAATATTGCGAATATCAGCACCACGAAAACTATAGATGCTTTGGGCATCATCGCCTACTACACAAATGCACGAATCGGAATCAGTCAGAAGACGCAAAATGCGGTATTGTGCCATATTGGTGTCCTGGTACTCATCAACCAGAATGTAGCGAAAACGTCGCTTGTAGCGCTCACATACCTCCTGATTGGTTGAAAGCAAAAGGTAGGTATTGAGCAGCAGGTCGTCGAAATCCATGGCATTGGCTGCACGCAGGCGTTGTTGGTAGGTATCGTAGATACGGCCCATTTCGCCAAGCCCTTCGCTATCATCACGACGCTTAATGCTACTATCAGCACTGTATTCAGGCGGCAGAATCAAGAGGTTCTTGGCCTCAGAAATGCGCGCCGAAATAGTAGTAGGTTTATAGATTTTATCGTCGAGCCCAAATTCGCGGACAATAGTTTTTATGAGCGAACGTGAGTCGGCTGTATCGTAAATCGTAAAGTCTGTGGGGTAATTAATATAATTACACTCGCGACGCAGCAAGCGGGCAAATATACTATGAAAGGTGCCACTCCACAAGCCTGCCAAGGGCTCGTTTCCGCAAATGCCTGATATACGCTCATTCATTTCGCGAGCGGCCTTGTTGGTAAAGGTCAGGGCCAAAATACTCCACGGCTCATAGCCCATCTGCAAGAGATAGGCTATTTTATAGGTCAGCACACGCGTCTTGCCCGATCCTGCACCTGCTATAACCAATAGCGGACCATCGTTATAGGCTACAGCTTCGAGTTGGGCAGCATTGAGCGCTGTTGAAAAAAGAGTCGAATCCATGTTACACAAAGACTTTGGAGGGAAAGGGAGTTACTATATAATACATACCATCCCGCTCGTACTTCCAGGCTTTTGCCTTCGCAGTTGAGCGGGATGTTTGGGAAGTTTATGAGGAGTCGTACAATTGGCCAGTGGCTGGCGTAAACTACTTGCTTTTGTCGAACTGTATTTTGCGTTCGTAGAACTGAACCTTGCGGCAGGCCTCATCAAAATCGGTCTGACTGATACTATCGACTTTGGCACGCAACAGGCTGTCTACTTGTTCCAACTCATTTCGGGCCATCTGCAAATCGACGGAATCCATTAAGAGAATGCCTGCCTTACGGGCATCCAAAGCCAAATAGCAGTCTTTGCGCATTTGCTCAATGGTAGCCTTGGCCTGGGTACACTGCGATTGGGCCAACTGACGGCGTGCCGTATTGAGCATACGTTGCGCCTCGGCTTCCATCCGGGCACGATTCTCACTGTAATCGGGCTTTTTCTCCTTCGACGAGAAGAAAGAGCAGGAGGTTAGTGCGGCCAACATGATGGCTACAGCTACAATGTGCTTCATACGATCAGAAATGTATTGTACTGTTTGATAAAATAATATTGAAGCCTTTGGCTATCGTAGTGTTCTCAGGCCTTGTTCCTTGCCTGGAGCTGACTGAGAAATTGGCGGTTGCAGCGGCTACGCTCGCTATCAAAGAACCATCCCCACTTGTTGAAGAACTTTACCAGTGAAGAAAGGAAAATGAAAAACAACTTAGAACTATGGCTTGCGCCATTTCCATAGCCGTGATACACTGCAACGCGGGGAAAATACACCGTGCGGAAATGCTTGTTGATGCGACGCGTCATGTCGGTATCTTCAAAATACATGAAAAACTGGTCGTCATAGAGTCCTACTTTTTCGAGGGCCTGACGGGTCATAACAGAGAAACAACCCGAAACGTGCCCTACCTCATAGACTTGCTCATCGGTCATACCGCGCATTTCGAAACGCTGCATCCATTTGGCATGCTGGTTGGGCAGAAAACGCTTAAGTTTGCGCTGTATCAAAGCCTTCGGACTGGGCATAAGCTTGGGTAGGAACTGCGTGCTCCCATCGGGATAGAGAATTTTTGGCATCATCTGTCCGATTTCAGGCTGAGCGTCCATATAAGCTACCATGGGGGTAATAATGTCGGTATCGAAAAAGATATCGGGATTTACCACAAAGTGATACTGGCACCCCAAGTTCAGAGCCTCTTTTATAGCCAAGTTGTGTGCCCGGCCAAAACCGATGTTTTCGGGAATATGGCGATAGGTAATGCAGTCGGCTAAGCTGGTGAGCGAACGGGCTACTTCGGTCGGAGAGTTGTCTATCACAAATATCTTCTTCGAAGGGGGGTACAACAACAGCGACTTGACAACTGTCCGCAACTCCTCTATAGGCTGCTTGTAAACCACTAAAGAGAAGGTTACCTTATACTTGGGTTCTATTGGATTGTTCATAAATCATTGGAATTCGAAGTTCGCTTCGACTTGCGATAATTAAGCCATAACGTAAATGCCACAAAGACACAAACATCAAAACATACAACCACGCTAATGTTACATACGTAACGTATCAGCAGCCAATTGGCCATACCAAAAAACACTTGCAATGTAACAATCAGTGCAAGGGCTTGATGCATCGTAAAGCCGGCCTGAAGACATTTATGATGAAGGTGGGTTTTATCGGGATAAAAGATGGGCTTTCCATGCTTGATACGCATACAAGCCACACGTACGAGGTCAAAACAAGGAACCAATACTAATGTAAAAGGAACGAGCAAGGTCATTGCACGCATCGCTATTGGGGTTGAAGGGGTACACGTCATGATGTAACGTACGGCCAGAAAAGCCAATGCGTAACCTAAAGTCAAACTTCCCGTATCGCCCATAAAAGTTTTGGTTCCCTTAGCCGGGTTGCCAAACATATTATACAGGAAGAACACGAATATAGTGCCCAATAGTGCCATGCAATAAAGGGCATAGAACATCATTCCGTGAAAATAGAACAAAATGCCAAATACAAGTATGGCTAAAAACGACAATGAGGAGGCTAAACCATCAATACCATCAATAAGATTTACAGCATTGACTATCAGCAATGTTACAAAGACTGTGATAGAATAGCCTAAAAGACTCGGTATTTCATAAAGGCCGAATAGCCCGTGCAGATTATGAATATACAAGCCACAAAAGGGCAAAAAAATAGAAACGACCAACTGAATGACAAACTTGAGACTGGCAGGCATTCCGAATAAATCGTCAAGGAGACCTATAAGGTAAAGCATAAACATACCTATCACTACCATCAGCGTGGTAAGGTTAAGGGTCATAAATCCCCATCCCTCAAACATCATTATGAGCATCAGCACACCGGCTACACCAGCTAACATTGCAGGCATAAAAAGTACCCCACCAAGACGGGGTATATTATGGCTATGATGAAGTTTACGCTCATCGGGAATGTCATACATACCCCGACGCTTGCACAAACGCAGCAGCAGAGGCATTGTCAGAGCCGTTGCTGCCATGCTTAACAAGAAAGCAATAATGATATAGAGTATCCAAGAATAATTCATTCGTTTTAATAACTGTTATTTCTTTTATCTAAAGAACGCAAACAATGCAACTTTATTGCATAAACGCCCCTCAGATATTGAGAATATATAAAATAAGCCCTGGGAAAGGGCTTTGCTATACTCAACGGCTTGCAAAAATACGATTATTTTCCTAATACTTCCCACCATGTGGCTTCATATTTCACAAGTAACACTAAAAACGGTTCGTTTAAACAAGCCTATCTTCGCCAAAGTTGCTCCGGATACAACGGACAATGCAACAGTAAGGCAAGACCCAAAAGCGCTCGCAGGATAAAACCTAAGAGACGTTTTCAATCAGTAGCCAAACCGGGACTAGTAGCCAAACCGGGCCTAAAAGACGATAAGACTCCCTCAACAAGGCTTGCAAGTTGAAACTATAACCTCACTACTTATAAACGACACAAATAGAAGATGGTGCTAAGCCGGTAAATAATTTTAGTAAACAAACTGTTTCGGCTCTTTTCACCACTGCTTGAGACATTGTTTCCATTTCTACGAAAATAACTGTATGGCTGATGGATAAATGCCATGCGATAATAAAACGAAGCCACATTACCAATCCAAAGATCGTGCATCGGTATATGCCGGGGGAAAGGCAGGCAACGTTCCTTCAGCTGACGTGTAAGTGCCATGCAGCCGCCAATATAACCGTTTTTGCACAAAAGGTTGTAAAAACGCCCGTCTCGGGTGCGATTGCAACTCATAAACGAGGGGTTGGTAACATTGAGATGGGCATCGGTAACCATACAGTCGGTCATTACACAGTCATAACCTTCGCGTAACTTTTGCAAAGAGACCTCCACCTTTCCTGGCATCCAACAATCATCCTGGTCAGAAAGAAAAATATAATCTCCCTTCGCATGGCGCAGGGCATTCTCAAAGTTAGGTATTGGAGAACCCATGGCCGGACCATCAACAATACGTATACGAGAATCGTTGAGGCTCAAAATCTCTTGTCGCGTAGCATCGGTCGAGGCATCGTCTGAGATAACAATTTCATCCTCCTTGCCTAATTGGGGGAGGATACTCCGGAGTTGGGTTAGTATCAAACCTTCACCATTATATGTAGCTATACAAACTGATATCATAACGACTAGTTTTGCTTGTGTTTCCTGCGATAAGCAAAATAATACTTTAACTTTTCTTTGTAAAACTTGAAAACAGAGCCATAACCTGCCTTACGCAACATCCTGTAATAGTTGCGTTGATGATGGTAGGTATTGAATGCGTTTCGTATTTTCCTATAAAGATAATTCCTTCGGTAATCTTTAGCCCCTATTGTATTGCTACCATGCTGCCTATAGAGCATGGTAGGCTGAGTGACTTCACTGATAATACCTCCATTTCTTAAGGTAACCAAAGCCATCCATGCATCGTGCATTAGGGCTTCAGTTGGCATAGACAAACTTAAATCACGAACTTTATGATTAAAAAGCATTGTACATCCCGTCAGTAAACAATGAGCAGCCAAACTATCAAACGTATGAAGTAAATCGGGAGCTATTCGAAGCATCTTCCACAAAGAAGGAGCTATTTCATTTAGGTTTCTATCTACTACCTTTAAATCGGAATGAACAATGATTGGCTTTCCTGGGTGTTCAGTCTCTTGCCGATGCAGTTCAGACAGAGCGATTTGCATCTTCTCGGGAAACCAAACATCGTCTTGATCTGCAAAAAAGTAGCAGTCGGCATCCACCTTACGCATTAAATCAATGAAGTTGCCCTTTGCACCCAATTTATTATCTGTATGCAGTACGTGAATACGAGAATCAAGCGCTGCAGACTTTTGTAATAACTGAGGGGTGCCATCCTGCGACAAATCATCCTGCACATACAAGTCCCATTGGCGGTATGTTTGCCCCATTATGGATTGTAGCTGCTCGTCTAAATATTGTATGCCATTATAAGTTGCCATTAAAACAGCAACTCGTGTCTTCATGATTTTCACTGTTAGCTCTTTGATTAAATGAGAATAGAATGAAGCCTACACTAAGGCTACTAGAGAAATTACTTGTGCGTAGAACGAAACAAGAACTTAAGTATATATATCTTTAAAAACTCCAGACTCTTGCAGTGCTTTACATGCCACAACGTGTCAATCAGCACTACGTAGTGATGTCGTAGCCTTTCGTACCAAGTATCAAACGTGCAATGATGCGCACAGTCAATGTAGCATTTGTAACGCCTAAGTTTCTGTGCAACATTGACCACCTCGCCCGAATAATTCTGCTTGACCTTCAAATCTATCAACATAAAAAATTCGGCAACCTTCCGTAAGCGCCTACCGAATTCGTAGTCAGAAAAGTCAAGCCATACCTTGTCATTATAACCTCCACACTTTTGGTATAAGTCAATAGGCACACACATTCCACTATTTATAGGCTGAAACTTATTAAGAGGGTAGACTTGCGGCATCATTGCAGTGGCTTTGGGATACCATCCTCCAATATAAACCGGCGAAAGGTTTGAACCTTTCGTGGTTTCTACTAGTGGCGCAAACATCAACCCTTTAGTCAAGTTATTCTTATAAGCCTGCACTGCCTCAGGAGGAAATACCGTATCTTGATCAAGCAATAACAAATGAGAATAGCCCTTCTCATGAGCGAGTTTGGCCGCCCAATTGTATGCTTTTGACAGCCCACCATTTGAAGGGTCGCTAAGATAAATGATTCGCTTATCCCATGAACTTGTATCTGCACCTTGCGGACTATTATCATATACTGCAATCTCTTTCCAATAGGCATCTTTCAATAAAGACTTATAAGAGGCAGCATTAGATAACTCACACTTATATATTACAATGACAGGTAGTATTGAAAAAGCCATATCAACTTAATAGGTAAAGTTAAACAGTTCGGAATAGAAGATATTAAGCAATAACATTGCGCTTGCAAAGATTAAAACTAGTATTTTACCGACATTTAAAGGCTTGACAGCATAAGCCAAACTTGGTATAAGCAAAATTTCAACTATACCAAACATTTCGCTTGTACGGAATGCTATAACCGGCAAGAAGGAGAAAACTGTAAACGACATAAGCGACAAAGCAAAAATCTTAATCATCAGCGGGAAGTTCGGCATATGTTCGGTGATGATGCTCGACTTCCACATCAACAGGTAGTACACTAAAAGTTTAACCAGGTACACCGCGTTGAATATATTCACTTCGTCCATTCCCATTTGGGCCAAATCGCGCATTTCTTCATATATTTCCACGCGTTCTTGAACGTAAGGAATCGGTAGCAGCGTAATAAAATCGAGTTTAAGAGCTGCCATTACATATCCGATGAACGGAGCCAAGTAAAGCCCCCACGTCCACAAGCGTCCCAAGGGGCGGTTGCGTAAAAACACCAAAGGGAAAAACACCATTGCGGTCATATGAAAGCAACAAGCAACCACGATGGTCATCATATACTTCAGACGTTCGCCTCGCTGTAAGTAAACTAAGGAATAAAGGAATACACCGACAGCAGCTGCGGCTCGTATTTGTGTCAAATCGTGAAGGATGAAATAATTGCTCATCCATACCAATACGGATACAAACCATAAATCAGTAAGTTTAGGAAGCACCGCCATCTTTATCGGAATAGACAAGAAAGCGTACGCAATAAACATAAATTGAGGTGTATTGAACACTTTACCTGCTACATCCATAATGAGCAAGAAGGTAAACTCCAATTCAAAATCGGGCGAACCGCTATAGTAATAATGCAGATAGTTTAGTGCATCTTTATCTACACCTATAGGCTTTAATGCAGCCATTGCCACTAAAGCAACGGCCAATACAATATAACCAATCTTTACAAACTTATCTTTCTGTTCGTCTAGCAACGAGATGCTCGCCAGTATAAAGAATAACGAAACATAGAGTATAATAAATATCATGCGTTACTGATTTCCAACCATTGCTAAAAGTGATTGATAATACTACAACAAAATTCAAATTAGGCAAGCTTTCAAGTTAAAATTTCACCCGCTTGTCTGTCAACACCAAATGTATAGATTTAATGATAAAGCAAACCACCATCATAAAGGCAATGGTTAGCACACGTTTCGGGCCTGCGGGTTTGATGGGCACACTTGCATTTTGCAAGGTCGTAAAGGCAGGTGTGCGCTCCATGACCTTAGCTTCGGCCAGTTGTACTTGTATTTTAAGTTGGCTATAAGTATTATAGGCCATTTGCAATTCGTTCTCCAAGTTCTCCTCCTTCACACGGTACGAGGCTAACACCACATCTTGATTGGCATCTACATAAGCTGCATACTTTTTCTGTGCTTTTTCATAATCTAATTTAGCACGATGCATGAGTTTGGTATAATGTTCAAAATCGTTTTTAGCCTTGTGGGTACGGTAACTCGTGATAAACTGCTGCAGGTTAGCCTTTACTGTATCTGCCATTTGCGCTGCCACTAACGGATCCTGTGCCGTTGTAGTTAGAGTTATCACATCTGTTTTTTTATCTACGTTACAATCAATATTACCTTTCGCTGCACGTACTACTTTTTCTTGAGTAACATTTAAGTTAAACGGATTAATTTGTAAACGCCCCGACGCATCTTTACTTAAATCTTTCGGGTTTGTAGGCTTTACCATTTCAACAAGTGCTGCCATGCCTTTATCCCACCATGCTGCATCGCACTTTTTTGTAAGATAATCCACATAGCTTCCCTTGAACGAACCATCCTTAGTGCTTACTTGCGTATGCAGCAAGGGTACTATAAAATCGGTACTCGTCATTAAATCGGGATAAAAGAGGGGTATAATCGCATCATTTGACTGAAGAGATGACAAGTTCACTCCGGCCATTGATGCCAAACCGCCTAACGAACCCAACAAACCTCCCCCGCTATTACTCATCTCGGGAGCCAGCATCACCTTTACTGTATAGTATCGAGGAAGGCTATAAACATAGATGGCTGTCAACACTATAGTTGCTACCATAGGCACTATATATGTTTGCCATTTTTGAAAAATCAATTTAAATATCAGGTCTAAACGGATTTCCTTACGTAGCACCGATTCGGGAGCACATTCTGTTGTAGCTGGCTTTGTGTTGCTATCATGAGTTTCCACCATCAACATTTCCTGCGCTTTTTGACTTTCATTCTTTTCGGCTTTCATTCGTTCTTTCTTATTTATTTAAAAAGCCTACAAGAGGCTTTTATGTCGTAAAACTTGTTGTATAATATATGCAAATGTACTAACTAATTCTCAAAATGCCAAGTTTGGCATAAGCTTATTGTTTGACTGGTTTTCATGACTGTTAACCTCTCATTCAAATAATAACAAACCATGTAACGTGCCTACTCCTGCACCAATTACTTTCCTCTTCGAAGCAGTCCACGGGCATAGTTCACCATCTCTTTAACTAATTCGTCCTTAACGAGAAGCAAGAAACCGCCATAAACAATAGAACCGAGCAAACTAGCCAGTACTACCATCAGCAACGCATTGGATATAAACCACTTTATACTCCATAGCATCAGCACCAAAACTGCTGTTGCAAACAAATAGTTGTGCAATTGCAGCGAGCCAAACTGTATGGGTATATATTTTCGACCTGCAGCACACTGCACAAGCAACACAACAAGTTCGGCTATGAGTGTGGAATATGCTGCTCCAACGTACGAATAAGCAGGAATAAGCCAGAAATTAAGCAAAAAATTGGTTACCGCGCCTATCAACGTACTATATATAACGAGATTTGGCTTTCCTTGCGGATAAAAGATTTGGATGCCTATAACATTAGTCAGTCCTATCAGCAGCAATACCGGACATGCTATCACTATGACATGCGATGAGGGTGTAAAAGTACTGCCACAAAACACTTGTATTAAGGGGTAAGCCAACATGGCCATACCTGCCATGCAAGGAAGTGCAATACCGATAACCACCCGCACCGACTTCATACTCAGTTCCTTGAACTGAGCTATTTCACCGCTTGAAATCAAACTCGAACAACGGGGAAGAAGCACAACACTCAGAGATGTAATGATGGTAAGTACCACAAAAAGTAACTTATTGGCGGCTGTATAAATGCCCACTGCTGCATCGTCCTGAATAAAGCCGAGCATCACAATATTCAAGTTTCCATAGATATTGGTGATGACATATGGCAAGAATATCTGCATAGCGGGCTTAACATGGTGGCTCAGGTTGAGCTTGCTCCAAACTATAGTACGGAACTTTATAAACTTGCGTAAATGAATAAAGTTGATAAAGTTGTTTCCTACAGACAACGATACGGTAATGATGGCATAGTAGAGCAAATCATCGGGGGTCTTGACAAAGATAAACAGACTGGCTGTTGTGAGTACTTTAAATATGATAGCACGAATTGTAATAAACTTAAAATCTTCAACTGCCTGATAAAACCAATTCACTCCAATGGCTGTAAAAAAGATACTGAGACTCAATATCAAGAAAAGGTTCTGATGCTCGTGTATACGCTCAACTCCATAAAGCATAAAAGCAACTATGGCATAGCCCCACAGGCAAAGCAACAAACTGAGCACAGTAAGTTCAATGGTACAATGATTGCGTTTTGCTATGTCGTCACGGTATCGTGCCACTTCCTTAACTGCATACATCGGGATGCCGAGGCCTGTTATCAAAATGATATAGTTGACAACTGAAGATAGAAAGTTTACCACACCTATCCCCTCTAACTGCAACACACGGGTAGCATATGGAAATGTGATTACCGGAAGCAGAATGCTTGTAACGGTATTTATCAAATTCAACAATACGTTTGTTTTAAGCGAAGCCATGAACTAAATATTTTGAGGGTACTAGCTATGAGTTTAAACGGCACCAAACTGTCAACATGCTGCTTTCACCAATAATAAGCGGACAGCACTGCGCAGCATAGATTTATTCAGAAATAAGGCTGCACCTATTGGTGGGTGCAGCCCTACATCTACGTTACATTGAACGCGGATTTTATTTAACAAGTGTAGCGATAACCGTACCCAAAGTTGCTGTCATGGCACCTAACGAGAGGATTTCGCCAAGCGACATGCCTTTACGCCGCGACTTTGAAGGCACCAAGATGGTACATCCCGGAGTTATATCCTTTGACGAACGCACGCGGGTTACCGTTCCGTTCATGTTGACTGCAAACACCCTGCGCGACTTGGCACGCTGACCATATCCACCAGCCTGATCAATGTAGTAGGAAAGTTTGGCACCCTCGCTATAGGCAACGGTATTGGGATAAAGCACCTGTCCATTGATTGAAACGGTGTTATTATACTGCGGAATGACCAGGCGGTCGCCCTCGCGCAGCACAATGTCCCACTTATTGCTACCAGGGTTTTTCAATGCTTCCTGCAGGTTAATACCTACTACTTGGGTATCGCCCAGGTCGAGCTGACGCATGTCAATGGAGTCGCCACTCACGGCCAGCTTAATCATCGTTTTTTGCTTAATCTTTTCGGCTGGCGTCAAGGTTCGTTCCAAATGGGCGCCCAATGCATATGCCTCGGCTGTAAGTCCGCCGGCTGCTTTTACCAAATCGCTCAGGCGCATGCCTTTATTGGTAAGCACGTAGGTACCCGAGAATGCTATTTCGCCGTCTACCTTTACATGCTGCTGCTCAATATAACCGGGCGAACGGCGCACATAAACCTCGTCGAAGGGTTCGAGCACAAAGCCCGGTGTTCCGTCTACAACAAAGCCGTCTTTAAGCGAGAAGCTAAACCACTGTGCCACTTGCGAACTTGATTGGCGTGCATCCTGGTTGCGCATACGGCGCGACACATCGATTTTGACCATCGAAGCAGCATCTTTAAGTCCGCCGGCCTGCAGTATAAAGTCTTCAATCGTTGTATTGTCGGCATACTCATAAATACCCGGATAATTGACTTCGCCATCAATGGTGAGTATTTGCTCTTCCTGCATGATTTTTTTGGATGGCACGTAGAACACATCTTCGTTCTTAAGTGCAATGTCAGCCACTTTATGGTCTATCAATCCTTGTATATCAACGGAAATCACTTCGAGCGTACGATCTTCTTTACGGCGATGAATGGTTCCACGGGCCGTAAATGCATCTTCGCTCAAGCCGCCGGCTGCTTCAATAAGCTGGCGCACGGTGGTTATGCTGCCATCCATCTGGTACATGCCCGGACGCATCACGGCTCCTTTAATCTCGACCATATTGCGGTAACGAAGCAAAGTACTGTCTACCGATACAGAGTCGCCGTCCATCAGCTGGAATTTATTGCGTTCAAAATCGTCGATGGAGTAAACCGACAACTGACCGCCGGCCTTACGCATCAAGCGCACGCTTCCCTGATAGGCATCGCCCGTAAATCCACCCGCGTATTTAATGAGGGTTCCGACACTCTCGGTCGACTTCATTTCGTAATACATGGGACGCTTTATCTTACCGGTAACGTTTACCAAACATTCATAGGGGCCCACAATAATCACATCGCCCGACGACAGGCGAACGTTTCCACGCATGTTGCCGTTCAAAATATAGTCATAAATATCACAGGTCGAAATTTCGCGTCCTTTACGGTATATTTTGATATTACGGAGCGTACCTATTTCGTTCGTACCGCCAGCCATATAGAGGGCGTTAAACACGGTCGAGAAGGCTGAGAGTGTATACGAACCGGGAACTTTCACCTCGCCCATCACATCTACGGTAATGGTTTTGGTCTGTCCTACCGTGAGTCGCACCGTAGAACCAGAATAGCGACGTCCGATAGTGGCCCGCAAACGCTGGTTGGCCTGTGCCACCGTCAGTCCGTCGACATTAACGGGGCCGTACGATTCGATATTGATGGTACCATCGGGCGACACGGTGCTCTCAAAACGCTCTTGCGAGGCTCCCCATACGTCAACGAAAACCTCATCGCCAGGCCCCAGGCGGTAGTCCTGCGGTGTGGCAATATTCATATTAGGCTCGAACGAGAGTTTGCGATTATTGAAAATATTGCGTCCAAAGACCTCTTTGCCTTTTTTCTTTTTCTTACGTCCATACTCGTAGTCTTCATCGTCGTACTCGTAGGGCATTTCCAAATCGTTGAGCGAGTCGGGAAGGAGTTCTTCCATCTCGTCCATATAATCGTTCCGGCGCTCGCGCTTGAGGCGCTTACGTTGTTTTTCTGACAACTGGTCTTCATCAATCTCCTTGCGCTTACGCTCACGTTGCTGATTTCCTTTCAGTTCTTCGCGCTCTTCGCCATTATTTTTACGCAAGCGTTTATTATCCTTGTTTACACCGCTGATGTCGCGTGCACCAACAAGATCGCCCTTCTGCTGTTTTTCATATTTAGCACGAATGCGCCGTATTTGATCAATCGATACACCTTTTTCAATCAGTTTGGTCACGATTTCGGAACGAGGTGTTCCTCGCTCATTTTCCTTCATCATGAATTCAATGACCTGACGGTCTGACATTCCCGTCTGAGCCAACACATTCAACGAGAGCCCCACAATAAGGGCCAGCAGCAAACAGATTCTTTTTAATATCATTGGGTTATACTTTTACGGATATAAGTGATGCAACTTGCACCATGTTGGCGGCTCTATTGCCGCTACTGCTTATAAATGTTGCAAAAGTAAAAATAAAAATCGGACGGCACAGCATTCTTGCCTCTTTATTTGTGTTCTGTGTCTCTTTCGAACGTTACAAGCGGACTGTGCGGCGAACTAAAGCAATGAGGTTGTACTTCCAAACAGAATATACATTTATTAAAATAGTATCCAGCTGTTTTAAATCTTATTATCACAACATTACTAATTGCTGCCAACTGCTTGGAACGAGGCTTTACCAACCCCTATTCATACTTTAGAAAGTTTATGCAGAGGTTCTTTGAATTTAGTTTATTGCGGCAACCTGCTCATACAGCCTGTCTGCTATAAGGCATGGGCGTGAAAAATTATTTACACCGGGTGCTAAAAATACTACATCTGTCATTGATTTTACAATTGACAGTTCCCAAAAATCCTAATGCTGCGATAGAATTTTCTAAAGCCGCGATAGAAAATCCTAATGCCGCGATAGAATTTTGCAACTGTAGCAACAGAAACCGGCTTTTTGTACAATAGCTGCCCCAAAGAACAAAGAATTTGAGCGCTGCGCAGAAACAAAAAAAAGAGGACCTACAAGGCTATGCTTGTGGTCCTTATGCAGTTTGTTGCAAGCGGGCTGTTTTCCTTACTCAAAGTTACTCCTTTTCTACTCCGGAAGCAAGTTTTTTCGCATCTTTGGGGCTCAGATTTTCTATATTGGATTCAAAAGAACGGATTTCTGAATTTATAAAATATGCAAACAAATCACATACCTAAGCAAGGTGCATAGCAAACCCTCCTGCCTTGAAGCAGCGCGATGTAAAACCTAAAAAGCCACAGAGGGCCGGAAGAGCCTCTGTGGCTGAAAGAGGTTGGAAAACCTCCTTATTACTTTTTAGTATCGTCAATGCAGCGTAGCACAACTGCCGAACGTGCCGGGATGTAAAGTTTGAGCCAGCCTTTTCCGTCGCGCTTGAGCAAGGGGTCGAAATTGGTGAGATGACGCACGCTGTCGTCGGCTAAGCCATTGCCGCCATAGGCCTTTGCATCAGTGTTGAGCACCACCTCGTAAGCCCCCTCGGGCACCATAAAGCCATAGCCTTCGTAGGAGCGTGTGGGCGAGAAGTTGAATACAAAGAGTAGCGGACCGCGGCTATAGGCCAGTATCTGGTCGCCATCGTTGTGCCACACTTCTTGCACAGCATACTTACGTATATCAGGCAGGGCTCGGAGCAACTTAACCATATCGCGGTCAAAGTCGCCCAAATAGTGGTAGCAAAGTTCCTTATTGTCAACCAGGTTCCACTGACGGCGAGCATACTTATGACTCCATCCGTTGCCTTCGCGCGGAAAATCAATCCATTCGGGATGTCCGAATTCGTTACCCATAAAGTTGAGGTATCCGCCATTGATGGTCGATGCCGTAACCAGACGAATCATCTTATGAAGAGCAATGCCTCGGTGAACGGTTCCATTTTCATCTCCCTTACGGAAATGCCAGTACATATCGGAGTCGATGAGGCGAAACACCAGGGTTTTGTCGCCCACCAGGGCTTGGTCGTGGCTCTCGCAATATGATATGGTGCGCTCGTCGGCACGGCGATTGGTTACCTCCCAAAAGATGGAAGATGGTTTCCAATCTTCATCGCGGTGCTCTTTGATGGTTTTAATCCAATAGTCGGGCACATTCATAGCCATGCGGTAGTCAAAGCCGTAACCGCCATCGGCAAAGGGAGCCGCCAGTCCGGGCATACCGCTCACCTCTTCGGCTATGGTAATGGCAGTAGGCTTCACCTCGTGTATGAGCAGGTTGGCCAGGGTGAGGTAACAAATAGCATTGTCGTCCTGGTGGCCGTTAAAATAGTCACCATATCCACCAAAGGCCTCGCCCAGTCCATGACTATAGTAGAGCATGGAGGTGACACCATCAAAGCGGAAGCCATCGAAGTTGTACTCAGTCAGCCAGTACTTGCAGTTGGATAAGAGGAAGTGGAGAACTTCGTTTTTTCCGTAGTCAAAACAGAGGCTATCCCAGGCCGAATGCTCGTGACGCTCGCCGGGATAGAAGAACTGATTGGGATCGCCTGCATAGTTGCCAAGTCCTTCTACTTCGTTCTTCACGGCATGGCTGTGAACCAGGTCCATAATAACTGAAATACCGGCCTTGTGGGCTTCGTCTATGAGTTGCTTGAGTTCTTCGGGGGTACCGAAACGGCTCGATGCTGCAAAAAAGGAACTTACATGGTAGCCAAAACTTCCGTAGTAAGGATGTTCTGCTATTGCCATTATTTGAATGCAGTTGTAGCCGTCGGCTATGATACGCGGCAAAACGTTTAAACGGAATTCATTGTAAGTTCCTACACGCTCGGCATCCTGCCCCATTCCTATATGGCACTCATAAATAAAGAGAGGCCCTTTTTTAGGACGGAATGCAGTTTTTTTCCAAACATAAGGCTGCTCCGGGAACCATACCTGGGCGCTGAATATTTTAGTTTCGGCATCCTGCACCACACGCTGTGCCCATGCCGGAACTCGCTCACCCTGCCCCCCTTGCCAATGCATGGAGAGTTTATACAAGTTACCATGGTGCAAGGCGCGGAGGGGGAGTTTCAGTTCCCAGTTTCCGGTACCTTCAATGCGCTTAAAGGCAAACTTTTCGTTTTCTTTCCATCCATTGAATTCGCCTATCAGATAGATAGCTGTAGCATGGGGTGCCCACTCGCGCAAGACCCATTGACGTGCTGTACGGTGAAGTCCGAAGTAAAGGTGTCCGTCAGCAAATTCGGAAAGCGACTTTTTACCTCCAGTCAGTTCGTTCACCTTGAACAACACATGCTCGTGACGGCCCTGAATGGCGCCCTCAAAGGGTTCCAGCCACGGATCGTTTTTCACGATGTTCAGCTGTTTGGGCGATGTAGCCGCCTTTTTGCGGGCTCCTCTTGCGGCTTTAGCGGGAGTTGCCGTTGCCTTGTTTTTTGCTGTCTCTTGCTTTTTCTTCGCATTCATGGCTGTATGATTTGAATATACGTTATTCACTTTTAGCTTTTAGGGCTTTGCCCACGTTGCATGGCGTTGCTGCCGGCTGTCATGGAGGGTTTGCCCCCACACGTAAGGTTACTGCACCAAACGGCCGTTGCTGTATTCGCCTTTCTTTACAACATTGCCGTTTGCATCGTATTCAATGTAACGGCCGTGCTTTTGCCCTTCTTTATAGGTACAATCAATGCGCGAACCGTTGGCTTTGATTTCAACTGATTTTCCGTCGCGCTTACCTTCACGGAAATGGCCTTTAAAACGTCCGCCGTCGGCAAAGCGCAGGGTGCCTTCGCCGTCCATGCGATTGTTTTTCCATTCACCATTATACTCGTCGCCGTTTTTCCACTTATAAATGCCGCGTCCGTGCATCATGTTGTTTTTCCATTGTCCTTTATAGGTAGCCACACCCTTCCACTGAAAAACGCCATGGCCACTCTGCTCACCATTCAGGAAGGTGCCTACGTAAGTATCGCCGTTAGCAAAACGGAAGGTGCCCTCGCCAGTACGCTCACCATTCACATAATGGCCTTCGTAAACATCGCCGTTGCGGAACTTATAAATGCCGCGACCTTCTTGCATATCGTTTTTCCAATCGCCGCTGTACATGTCACCATCGGCATAGGTATATACTCCACGACCATTGCGCTGATTGCGCAGCCAGTTTCCGTCGTACTTTGAACCATCGTTCCAGTCGAAGAATCCTTTTCCACTTTTTTGGTCGTCAACCCACTCTCCTTTATAGTAGGCTCCGCTTTTGTAGGTATAGGTTCCCTTGCCATTACGCTGGTCGTCTTTCCAGGTGCCTTCGTAAACGTCACCATTGTAATAGTACATCGTTCCGTGGCCTTCCTTTTGATTACGATACCAAAGTCCCTCGTAGCGATTGTTGTTTACGGCATAGAAAGTACCTTTTCCGTTACGCTCGTTTTTTGTCCAGTTTCCTTCGTAGCGTGAACCATCGGCCGCTGTAAAAGTGCCATCTCCATGACGCAGTCCTTTGACAAACGATCCCTCATAGGTATCGCCGTTTTCGTACTGCACCCGTCCCTTGCCTGAAGGTTTGCCTCCCATTAACTGTCCGGTATAGATACCTCCGTCTTTCAGAGTACAAGAACCTACCACAATTTTTTGGGCTGATGCCGGCAGGAGAAGCATACTAAGCATCAGGCCACTTATTATTAACTTTCGCAGAATCATACTTGGGGTTATTTCGTTTTGGTGGTTTATTACGGACACCCGGGAGGTGACCATTTTAATTGTTTGCACCTTGCGCAAGAAACTCTTCGGCTTGCTGCAAGTCTTGCGGAGTATCAATACCAATGGTCTCGACATCGGTTTCGGCTACTTTTATGCGCAAACCTGCCTGCAGCCAACGCAACTGCTCGAGCGATTCGCAAACTTCGAGGTCCCCCTGAGGCAGTGCGGTTATACGCTCCAGAGCATCGGCACGATAGGCATAAAGGCCTATGTGCTTGAGGTAGGTGTGGCGGGCTGGCCACTCTTCGGTGGGTATGCCACGCAAATAAGGTATTACACTGCGCGAAAAATATAATGCATAACCATCATTGCTGACTACTACCTTGGGACTGTTTGGATTGGCCACGGTTTCGAAAGGAGTGGTACTTGCAAAAGGCTTGACTAATGTGGCTATTTCGGTTGAAGAGTCGTCAAAACATGACATTACCGAATGGAGCTGCGACTCGGCAATAAAGGGTTCGTCGCCCTGCACATTAACAACGACATCGGCATTACGCCCGAGTTTGCAAAAGGCCTCATAACAACGGTCTGTACCACTACGGTGCTCAGTAGAAGTCATAACTGCTACTCCACCAAAAGCCTCAACTGCCTGACGGATGCGTTCATCGTCGGTAGCCACACATAGGCGTGGAAAGACCTGGGCTACACGCTCGTAAACACGTTGAATAATAGGTTTACCGCCCAACAAGGCCAAGGGCTTGGCCGGAAAACGCGTTGACGCGTAACGGGCGGGTATGATGGCTATAAAATCCATAGTCTGAATGAAGGAAAATACTATAATTAACTATACTCGTAAACTGTATGCTGGCTTATCGGTATCGGCACTTGCTGAGAAGAGAGCTACACGCTGCTATGTTTGAAAAAGCACCAGGAGAGGGATTGCCTTTTAATCAAAATAGCGCTCAGCAGGCCGGTGCTGGGATGTTTTGGGACGAGTGGCCTGAGGTGTAGGCTCCTCGACTGCTGGCCGAGGTTCTGCAGGAACGCCCGAAGTTTCATTGGTTGCTCCCTCAGCTTCAGACTCTTCGTCTGTGTCGAAAATATCATTATCAACAAGCACCGGCTTCTCAAAATCGCGCTCAGCATCATACCCCAAGGCACGGTCGGCATAGACGCGCCGCATGTAGGTGGCCCATATAGGCAATGCCGTTACGGCACCTTGTCCGCGAGCAGTGGTTGAAAAATGAATATCGCGCTCATCGCCACCAACCCAGACTGCAGTGATAAGTTGCGGCACGCATCCTACAAACCATCCATCGGAATTGTTATTGGTTGTTCCGGTTTTACCAGCTATCGGTCCCTTCATGTTATAGGCATAGCGCAAACGACGTCCGGTGCCTTGATCAATAACAGCTCGCATCATGTCTATCATCTGATAGGCTGTTTCCTCGCTGTACACCTCGTTTGTCCGAGGGTTAAATTCTGCAATGACATTACCTTCATTGTCTTCGATACGCGTAACGAGCAAAGGCGCTCTGCGTATGCCTTTCTCTACAAATGCGGTATAAGCAGACGCTAACTCAGCCGGGGTAACATCGCAGGTACCTAAACATAGAGGCAATGAGGGATACATGTTGTTGTTGGCCACACCCAAAGCCTGCAGGTCGCGAACCAGTCCGCGCCCTGTAGGGTCAATTTGATACATCAGGCCCGCCGTTACCCAGTTGTTCGACTGACTTAATCCCCACTTAAGAGTGACCATGCTACCATAACGGGCATGGCTTCCGTTTCGAGGGGTCCAATCGCCATAAGTACGCTGTTCGTTGAGTATCTGCGACTCTGATGTCATACCTCCCTGCAAGCCCATGGCATAAACAAAGGGTTTCATGGTCGAACCAATCTGACGGCGTCCAACCATAGCCATGTCGTATTGAAAATGTGAGAAATCAAGTCCTCCTACATAAGCTTTGACTTGTCCTGTCTTGGGTTCGATAGATACCAAAGCCGAACGCAAAAACTTTTTATAATAAAGAATAGAGTCGAGCGGGGTCATCAGCGTATCAACATCACCATGATAAGTAAAGACGGTCATGGGATACTTCGTTTTGAACGATTGCATAATTTCTTCTTCCGAAGCACCATCAGCCTTTAATATACGATAGCGCTCAGATTGCCGGATGGCACGCTGTATACGCTTTCGCACCTCTTTTGCCGAAAGGCCTGAATAATAGGGAAAATGTGACGAACCGCGCTGCTCCGACTCAAAGAGTGGCTGCAATTTTTTACTCAACTGCACACGAACAGCCTCTTCGGCATAGCGTTGCATACGCGAGTCGATGGTTGTGTATATCTTCAAGCCATCAACATAGATATCATAGTTATTGCCATCAGACTTATAATTCTTTTTACACCAGCCATATAAGGGGTCGGTAGCCCACATCACCGAATCTTCATAATACTGCTGCCGCTGCCAGTCGCGATAATCTGCAGGATTGGGCTTATTGGCCATCATGATACGTCGCAGGTATTCGCGCACATAAGCTCCCAGGCCCTCTTTATGATCTATGCGGTGAAAATTGAGTTGAAGGGGCTCCTCGGTCAAAGAAGCGCACTCTGCATCTGACAATAGTCCGGCTTTTGCCATTTGCTGCAAAACCACATTACGACGCTGCCGGCAGCGCTCAGGATTGCGTACCGGGTTGTAGTAAGAAGGATTCTTACACATGCCCACCAAGGTAGCACTCTCGGTGATAGATAAGTTTTTAGGCGATTTGCCGAAGTATACATTGGCAGCAGTCTTGACACCAACGGCATTATGCAGAAAGTCAAAATAGTTAAGATAAAGAGTTAGTATTTCGTGCTTGGTATAATACCGCTCCAATTCTACGGCTATAACCCATTCAATAGGTTTTTGGAGCAATCGCTGGAAGGTGGTCTCAGCCGAAGATGAATAGAGTTGCTTGGCAAGTTGCTGCGTGATTGTACTACCACCACCCGCCTCCTTCTGTCCGAGGAGTCCACGTTTAACAACTGCACGTGCAAAAGCTCGTGCATCAATACCGGAATGGTCGTAGAAGCGCACGTCCTCGGTTGCAACCAAGGCGTCGAACATATGCGGTGATATACTATCGTACCCTACAAACACACGATTTTCATTGCGAGACCAGGTACCCATCACGCGACCATCGGCACTGATAATCTGCGAAGCATACTTATTGATTGGGCTTTGCAGTTCGGCTATAGGTGGCATGTATCCAATCCAGCCTCGTTTGATACCTATAACTCCTACAAAGCAAGCAACAAAGAACAGTACCAGAAATACCCAAAGTACTATAATAATCTTCTTTCTCATAAAATTAACTGCAGTGGGGCATTGTTGCCAGTTGGTCACCCACTTATCCTATCAAAAATTGCACAACTGGACAGAAACACTTAGAACCGCCTTTAACCCTAAAGCGGCCAGGCGGTGCTATGTATAGTCTCTGCGCTTGCAAACTTACGAAAAAGTTTGGAAAACTGCGTCATGCGTTGGTGCATATCAGACATTACCACTCGATTTGCAAACCATCGTATGCCAAATGCACATTGGCTGGCAAACGTTTTTCGACCTCTGCGTGCAAACCGACCTGATGGGACATGTGTATCAGATAGGCCCTCTCCGGTGACAACGAGGCTACTAGTTCCAAAGCTTCGGGAACTGACTGATGCGAATGATGAGGTTTATAGCGGAGCGCATTGACTACTAATACTTTTATTCCTTTGAGCAATTGCATTGAACTTTCGGTTATTGCGCTCATGTCGGTAAGGTATGCCAAATCAGCTATACGATAGCCCAATATGGGCAATTTGCCATGTTGCACGCTAACAGGACATACTGACATGCCAGCCAGATGCAACACCTCGCCTTGCTGTATAGTATGCAATACGATGTTGGGCACACCGGGATACCGGTTTTCAACAAAACAATAGGGAATACGTTCGCTCAGATGCCTCACGCAAGTGGCATCAGCATAAACATTGACACAGCCAAAGAGTGAAGACGGACGCAAATCGTCGAGTCCGCCAACATGGTCAAAATGTTCGTGCGTGAGCAACACCCCTTCGAGCTTACGAAATGGTATATTCAACATTTGCTGCCGAAAATCCGGCCCGCAATCAATCAGTAAGCGTTCGCCCACATCGCTCTCGATAAGGGCGGAGGTACGCAAACGCCGGTCGCGTTTGTCGGCCGAACGGCATACTGCACAATTACAGCCTATTTGCGGAACTCCTAAACTGGTACCCGTTCCCAAAAAGTATAATTTAGGCATAAACTCAAACCCTTTTCCGCTAACAGGTTACTCTATAAAGTTTACTTCGGGGTGGATTTCTATACCAAATTTGTCGCGTACGTCCTGTCGTACGGCATTGCTCAAGCGCACAATATCCTCGCCGGTTGCACCACCTAGATTAACCAATACAAGAGCCTGCTTGGCATATACCCCAGCCGGCCCCATACTTTGCCCTTTCCATCCACACTTTTCGATAAGCCATCCGGCCGGAATCTTGACGCCATCCTCCACTTCATAATGAGGTAATTCGGGATATTTGACACGGAGTTTTTCAAATTGTGCTACAGTTATTACCGGGTTCATAAAGAATGAGCCAGCACTGCCAATCTGGTCTGGATCTGGAAGTTTGGAGCGTCTCACATCGATAATAAGTTCGCGCAACTGCCGGGGCGTTACATTTCCGGGCGCTATGTCCCGAGCATCCAATTCGCGGCGAATAGCAGCATATTCTAAATCGGGAGTAAAGTCGAGCGACAAGCGATACACCACATGGGTAACGATATACTTTCCGCGCAGGGCATGCTTAAAGATGCTGCTACGATAAGCATACTCACACTCACGGTGTGTAAATATCCTGATTTGTCCCGTCTGCACATCGACTGTTTCAACACTATCAATAAAGTCGCCAGCCTCAACGCCATAAGCACCAATATTTTGCACAGCGCTTGCTCCAACTTCGCCCGGAATGAGCGAGAGATTTTCAAGTCCGTAATAACCTTGTTCCAAACAATAGGCAACCAGTTCGTCCCAATCGCATCCAGCGCCAACACGAAGCCACACGCAGCCCTCGCTACGTTTAACCTCGCTGTATCCCAAGATGGCTGAATGCAACACAGTTCCCTTAAAGTCGTTTACAAAAAGCAAGTTGCTGCCACCTCCGATGTGGAGCCAACGCACTCCCTGCAATGCTGGCAACAATGCTTTCAGTTCGTCGATAGTGGCATACTCTATAAAGTCACGGCACCAAGCATCAATGCCGAATGTATTGTGATGAAGAAGTGAATACATGGTTGTGCTACATTTTAATAAAACAGTTTGTCAAGTCAGCCCCCACAACTGCTTAATGGCGGCTATTATTAATTTTCCAAGCGGTTCAGCACCCAGGTTTTACCATTCCGGACAAAAGTAATGGCACACCCCATGCCTCCCGAAGGGCTGCATATAAGCAACACGCGCTGACGTGCATTGCCATATTTCTGTCCGTAATTGATATTGGTAATTACCCCTTTGGGCAAATCCGGACGATAGTCTGGCCATTGACTAACATCGAGCAGCCCTTCGATATTCTGGAAATTATCAAAATCGTAAGTTTTGAAGTGGAAGGGGTTGGAAATATGCTGCCGCTGAAAGCGCTCACTAGTTGAGAACTGGCGATAAAACTCATAGAAATCGCTGTTCCCGTGTTTTTCGAGCCCATGGGTATCGAGTGCGGTTAAACGCCACTGGCCTTGCTGTTTCTCAAAATGATACTGCTTTACCCGCCTTTGGTCTAAGTAGACCCATTCAACCACCACATGCAAAAGGGTTGTGTCCTTTTCTGCATTTACCGAACGGGCATCATCGAATATCAAAGTATAGACATCTTGGTTTACATACATGGCATCGAACTTCCAGTTGCGCTTGTCTATCGGTTTATCGACACCATCAACCCGGTTAGTCAACGGAAAAACAATGCGTTCATACTGAAAGGTACGGTTACGCATAAATGTATAGATAAAGTCGTCAAAGAGTCCATCGGCCGACTTAGGGGGCGCTGTTTCACCTTCGCCCGCAATACTGTCGGGCGAAACGTCCGTGCTATCGCTCAAAGCCGACTGAGAGTCGGAGTTTTTTTCGCTCTGACACCCTACCAGCAACAGGAGAAACAGCGATATGTTCCAAAAGAATACCTTCATCGAAAAATCCTTTAATTCGAAAGGCAAAAATAGGGCTTTTCGGCATAAGTCGGGCATTCTTTACAAAGAAATATCTATCTTTGCAGAAGATTTAGACAAAGCCCAGGTCATTTAGTCGAGCAAACCGGCACCGGCTATCAGATAATGCCACGGGGTTTTGACGCCGATAATTGCGTACACATATAGACAAAGACTTCTTTAAACAACGTGCATCCAAGCGCTCCGACACGTTGCGCACACAGCACACTCTGAAATATGATACAGGAAAAGATTAAAGCATTACTTAACGAAGTTGCAGGCCTGCAGGCCGCCGATGCCAAAGCACTGGAAGAACTCCGCATCAAATACCTCAGCAAAAAGGGTATTGTTAACGATTTGATGGGTGAGTTCCGCAACGTTCCGGCCGAGCAGAAACGCGAAATCGGCATGAAGTTGAATGAACTCAAGACTGCACTGCAAGAAAAGCTCAACGAACTGCGCGAAAATTTAGCAACTCAAGAGGACGACCATTCAGACATTGACCTGACACGCTCGCCCTACCCCATTGCACTGGGCACACGCCACCCGCTCTCAATTGTAAAGAACGAGATTATTGACATCTTCTCGCGATTGGGATTTGCTATGGCCGATGGCCCCGAGGTTGAAGATGACTGGCACGTATTCTCTTCGATGAACTTTGCCGAAGATCACCCCGCACGCGACATGCAGGATACCTTCTTTATCGAACAACATCCTGACATCGTACTCCGCACGCACACCAGTTCTGTACAAAGCCGCGTAATGGAGCATTCACAACCGCCCATCCGCGTGATTTGCCCGGGACGCGTTTACCGCAACGAGGCTATTTCTGCCCGTGCCCACTGCTTCTTCCATCAGGTTGAAGGCTTGTACATCGACAAAGACGTAAGTTTTACCGACCTCAAGCAAGTACTCCTTACCTTTGCACGCGAAATGTTTGGTGCCGACACCAAAATCCGTCTGCGCCCCTCATATTTCCCCTTCACTGAACCAAGCGCCGAAATGGACATCTCGTGCAACATCTGCGGTGGCAAGGGTTGCTCATTCTGCAAGCAAACAGGATGGGTTGAGATTTTGGGCTGTGGCATGGTCGACCCCAATGTGCTCGAAGCTAATGGTATTGACAGCAAAATCTACAAGGGCTATGCCTTTGGTATGGGCGTAGAGCGTATTACCAACTTGAAGTATCAAGTAAAGGACCTCCGCCTATTCTCTGAAAACGACACACGATTCCTCGACGAATTCATGGCTGCCAACTAAGCCACAAATAGGAACCAGTCTGCCCCTAACCTATAAGCAGCCTGACGTTCCTGACGGACAGAAGGAGCAAGAGCATCAACGGATATATGCCGGAGTTCTTGATTCTTCTGTCCGCGCTTTTTGAAGCAGTTTGCTGTAACTCAAAAAGCCACGGCAAATTGCCTCAACAGCAATGCTTGTAAAAAATAGAACAACGCGTGTAAATCTATATACATCCGTCAGCCCAAACTACCCAACGGCTATTGATGCCCTAACGGTGTTCAAACATCGCTCCAGCCCCAACACTCCTATATAATATACATAACGAAAGATGCGCCCCAAACTCTTCACACCCTCCTACTGCTGCATTCTTTTGGCCAACTTCTTGTTGTTCTTTGCCTTTTGGATGCTCATCCCCCTATTTCCTTTCTACCTTAAAGAGAGTTATGGGGTTGAAGAAGGTGCCATCGGAGCCATATTGTCGTGCTACACTGTTTCGGCCCTTATGGTACGGCCCTTTTCTGGCTATCTGCTCGATACATTTGCCCGCAAACCGCTCTACATCATGGCCTACTTCCTATTTACATCCCTTTTTGCCGGTTATATTGTAGGTGGTTCGCTCACTTTTTTTATCATCGTACGCATTCTTCATGGCTTTACCTTTGGCGCTGTTACCGTAGGAGGTAATACGGTTGTAGTAGATATCATGCCCTCTGAGCGTCGGGGTGAAGGGCTTGGCTACTATGGTCTGACCAATAACACAGCTATGAGCATAGGCCCTATGGTAGGACTTTTTTTACATGGCAATCTTTCGTATCAAAGCATCTTTGGCATAGGCATGGCTGCATGTTTGGCAGGATTTGTGCTGGCTTGCTGCGTAAAACTTCCGGCAAAGCCTCTGAAACAAGGTTGCAAGAACAGCATTCCGAACTCTGCAACCATACCAAACAGCAGACCGGCCGTTTCGCTCGACCGTTTTTTTCTGGCAAAAGGCATCACCGCCGGCATTGCTCTATTAATGCTATCCATGCCCTACGGAGCCACTACCAACTTTGTTGCCATGTACGTAAACGAAATGGGGCTGAAGGTGCCGCCTGGCTTCTTCTTTGTAGTTATGGCCACGGGGATGGGAGTGTCGCGCATCTTCTCAGGTAAGTTTGTTGATCGTGGCTACGTTACTTCATGTATTCACAACGGCTACTATCTGGTAGTTATGGCCTTTGCCTTATTAGGATGCTGCCAATACATCATGCAATGGAACGAAAATGCTGCAGCTATAGCCTTTTTTACAGTACCACTACTGCAGGGAGTAGGTTTTGGCATCATCTTCCCAGCCTACAATTCACTCTACATCAACCTTGCCCCTAACAATCGCCGTGCTACCGCCACCAGCAGTTACCTGACCTCGTGGGATGTAGGTATTGGACTCGGCATTACGTTAGGTGGTTACATTGCACAATATTTTAGCTTTTCGCTGGTTTACATTACCGGCGGACTACTCAGCTTGATTTCCATGCATTACTTTGACCGCATAGTTACTCCACACTACCGCAAATACCATTTGCGATAGTTTCAGAATGCATACGCAACACCGACATTTATCCTCATTGTTCGCCCGCTTATGATTTCAACGCTCCGCCAACTGGCAACCAACAGCTTTCTGTACTTCGGGTTCAGCCCCCAATGGGCTAATTACTATTCCCAAATCTGCCTGTTTGTCATTATCCTGCTTACTTCGCTGCTTTTGTCCTACCTTTGTCAGCGTTTTCTTATCCCGATGATACTTAAACTCGTGAGCCACACGAGCATACAATGGGACGACTACCTCATCAACCGCCCTGTATTGAGAGCATTGTGCCAACTCATCCCCAGCTTACTTTTATTCAACCTGCTTCCGCTTTGCTTTGACAATCAGTCCACCTTTTTATACACTCTGTTATATCGTTTCACCCAGTCGTATATTGCCTTTAGCAGCATGATGCTGGTAGCAGCATTCCTCAAGAATATCACAGTGATTGCTTCGCAACAGCTCGAAGCGCACCATTTGGTCGGTGCGCTACAATTCACACGTCTGCTTACTTTCTGTCTTGGTAGCATCGTTATACTGTCGCTCCTCTTAGGCAACAACCCCGTACGCGTCATTGCCGGACTAGGTGCTGCAGCTACCGTACTGATGCTCGTTTTTAAAGACTCCATACTCGGACTCGTAGCCGGCATTCAACTATCAACGAATAAGATGCTAAAAGTAGGCGATTGGGTTACAATCAAGAAACTGGATGTAAACGGCACTGTCGAGGAAGTGTCGCTCACCACCATTAAAGTACGCAATTTTGACAATACCATATCGACCATCCCCCCTTATACACTGGTAAGCGATTCTTTCCAAAACTGGCAGGGAATGTACGCTAAGGGCCTGCGACGGGTTAAACGTGCTTTATATATTGATATACGGTCTATACACTTTGCAGATAACGAGGAAAAGGAACTGTTGCGACGCAAAAAACTGATATCAAAAACCGATGCCGAAACCCCGTCAATTACCAACCTGACATTGTTTCGGCATTACATTAGCCAAAAACTTAAAGACGACCCTCAGGTATCAAATAATCCATGGGTGCTGGCACGTCAACTCGACCCGACGCCTAACGGGCTACCGCTCGAAATATGGTTTTATACCCCCATCACCTCGTTTATCCCTTTCGAAGAAATTGCTTCGGAACGTATGGAACAATTCATAGCCATGCTCAGCACATTCGGCCTGGAACATTATCAGGCACCTGCCGGAAACGACTTGCAATGTCTGACAAATGCTCTACATAACTAAAAACAAAAAAGTAATTAAGCGCCCTCATTAGCGGATGTACAACTTGCCTTGTTTCACCCTCGGTATAAAATAAAATGGAAGCAAAAGTTGTATCTTACCAAAAAACATTATCTTTGCTCCGCTGTACATCTTGATATGAGTACAGGAAATTAAAAAACAAACTCATCTAACCCGAAAATTCACTGCTATGAAAGGAATTGTTTTAGCCGGCGGAAGCGGTACACGCCTCTACCCTATCACAAAAGGAATTAGCAAACAACTCATTCCCATCTTCGACAAACCGATGGTGTACTACCCCATCTCGGTTCTTATGCTGGCAGGCATCCGCGAGATTCTTATCATTTCTACGCCTCAAGACCTTCCCGGCTTTCAGCGCTTATTGGGCGACGGATCGGACTTTGGTGTACACTTTGAATATGCTGAGCAACCCTCGCCCGATGGTTTGGCACAAGCATTTATTATTGGCGAAAAGTTTATCGGAAATGATTGTGTATGTATGGTACTGGGCGACAACATATTCCATGGCAGCAACTTCAGCAAAATGCTGGTAGATGCCGTACAAACAGCCGAACGCGACCAAAAGGCAACAGTCTTTGGCTACCGAGTGAACGACCCAGAACGCTATGGCGTTGTAGAGTTCAACAAAGAAGGCAAGGCTGTAAGTATTGAAGAAAAACCGAAAGAGCCCAAATCGAACTATGCCGTAGTAGGTTTGTACTTCTATCCAAATAAAGTTGTCGAAGTAGCTAAAAACATCAAGCCATCGGCTCGCGGTGAACTCGAAATAACCTCAGTAAACCAACACTTCCTTGAGAAGGGAGAACTCATGGTACAAACACTGGGCACCGGCTTTGCATGGCTCGACACCGGTACGCACGACAGTTTGAGCGAAGCATCAACCTTTATCGAAGTATTCGAAAAACGTACCGGACTTAAGATTGCTTGTCTCGAAGGCATCGGACTCCGTAACGGTTGGGTTACCCCGGAGCAACTGGTCAAGATTGCACAACCCATGGCCAAAAACCAATACGGACAGTATTTACTAAAATTGGCCGAAGAAGCAGCAAAATAACATTCACGCAGTTCTAGCCGTTGAGTACAACATTGACCAACGACTGGAACTGCGAACAGTACTTAACGCATAAACCCGTGATTATAGCAATAGACTTTGACGGAACTGTTGTAGAACACAAGTATCCAGAAATTGGACGCGAATTGCCCTTTGCTACTGCTACGTTGAAACAACTCTTAAAAGACGGACACAAACTTATACTGTGGTCTGTTCGTGAAGGAAAACTTCTTGACGATGCTGTAGCATGGTGCGAGGAAAGAGGCGTCCACTTTCATGCAGTGAACCGGGATATTGACGAAGACGATACCGACAAACCCGGCTCTAAACACTTCAGCCGTAAAATAAAGGCACACATGTTTATTGACGACCGGAACGTCGGAGGGCTGCCTGACTGGGGAAGCATCTACCAAATGGTATCGCAAAAAATCAGCTACGAAAAGTTCCTGCAACAACAAAACGCAAACGATTCTGGTTCTAAGAAGAAATCCTGGTGGCGCTTTTAATCCACATTTCCAACCCCGAAGAACCCCGAATTTTCGATTATACAAATACAAGCAGTACAACAACTCAGGCCACCTGTTATTAAGCATAAAAAAACCAGCAATCATGAAGCTGCCCAACGCTCATCAATTAAAGGAACTGGATGCCTATACAATCCAGAAAAAAGAAATAACCTCTGCCGAACTGATGGAAACCGCCTCCAGGCAGATAGCCAAGTTTATCTACGAGCATATCTACCAAAACGAACGCCCCATCGTTGTATTTGCCGGACCCGGCAATAACGGCGGAGACGGACTTGCTGTTGCCAGACTGCTTAATCACAAGGGAATCAACAACATTCACGTATTCCTATTCAATACTAACAACTCTCTGAGCGAAGACTGCCACACCAATGCAGAACGACTTCGCAACGAATGTCCCGATGTTGACTTTACAGAGGTTAAACAGCAGTTCGAAGCACCTAAGTTATCAACCGATACCATTATTATTGATGCATTGTTCGGAACCGGCATCACCAAACCGCTGAGCGGCGGCTTTGCCTCGTTAGTACAGTTTATCAATGCAGCTGGTGCCGAAACCATCAGTATTGATATGCCTTCGGGACTAATGTGCGAAGATAATACCTACAACTCGCCATCGGCCATCGTTAGAGCTGCAACGACCTTAACTGTAGGACTCCCGAAACTGGCACTCCTGCTGGCCGACAACCAACGCTACACCGGACAGACTTATGTACTGCCCATTGGTTTGGAATATGAGGCACTCAATGATATGGAAATTAACTTCTTTATCACTGAACGCCACGAAATCAAGAACATGCTGAAGCAGCGCCCGGCATTTGGCCATAAAGGTACTTTTGGCAATGCTCTGCTCATAGCTAGCAAATACGGAATGGCTGGTGCCGCCGTACTCGCAGCTAAGGCCTGCCTACGGACTGGTGTAGGCAAAGTGACCATACATACTCCCAAGTGTAACAACAATATTCTGCAGATTGCAGTACCCGAAGCTGTACTGCATCATGATACTGACGAACACCTCTTTGCTACACCATTCAACTCCGACAAATATCAAGGTATAGCCATCGGACCGGGTATTGGCACAGACAAACGCACCGCATTGGCACTTATCGAACAAATCAGCCATACTGCTACCCGGCTGGTAATTGATGCTGACGCTATCAATATACTTGGCGACCACCGCGGATGGATTGCCCAAGTCCCCAAGGGAACCATATTTACTCCGCACCCCATTGAAATGCAACGACTAGGTATCTGCAATTCCGACTCTTTCAGCATTTTACTCGAGGCTATCAACATTGCCAAAACGCACCATTTCTATGTAATACTTAAAGGGCATTACACCGCAGTTTGTACACCTGAAGGAAAGGCTTATTTTAATCCTACCGGAAATTCAGGCATGGCTACAGCCGGCAGCGGTGATGTACTTACAGGCATTATTCTCTCATTGGTTGCACAAAAATATACCGCACTCAATGCTTGCCGCTTGGGAGTTTACCTGCACGGACTGGCTGGCGACCTTGCAGCCAAAAATCTTGGGGAACAATGTATTACAGCCTCCGACTTGATTGATTACCTACCCGCAGCTTTTAAACTACTCACGGAAGATAATTGCCAGGAAACCATTTCTGAACAACAAACATCTCCCTACAAACTCTGATACTACGGGCTCATGCAAAACAAGTGTCCCCGGTTTCTAAAACGATGCCCTTAATAAAACTGGTTACTACGTAACCCGTTCAAACATCACACTCCGTATCAATCCCCTTGGGCAATTCCTTTATATAACGTACCTTTATCATACATCACAATGAACCGCCTCTTTCTCCTTGCAGCTACCGCCATATGCTCCCTTTCGGCCTTTGGTCAGACCGAGGTTACAAACTACCAGGCCGGCATTACCGAAAACGGCATTACCTACTTCTTGCCTTCAACCCAAATACGCGCAGTGGTTACGGCCACCCGCACTCACCATATACCCGGAGAATTCTGCGAATATGCCGAACGCTATCTTCGCCTCAAGGATGTAACACAAACACCCTACGACACCTGGAAAATTGAAGATATCCAACTCGTTCCATTTGGAGTAGCCGACAAATCAAAAGCGTATAGCATTAAACTCAAATCAAAAACCTCTGCCCCTCTTGTAGAACTGACATCGGACGGAAGACTGGTTGCCATCAACACACAAACCGAAGAAGACGAAGATGCACTGCCCGTACCTAAAGTCATTAAAGACCAAAGCAAAAAACTTAACGGCAACGATTTCAAGACTGAAGAGATTCTTTCAGCCGGAAGCACCTCAAAAATGGCCGAACTCTCAGCCAACGAAATTTATGATATTCGAGAAAACCGCAGTCTTCTGACCAAAGGACAGGCTGATTTCATGCCTAAAGACGGAGAGCAACTCAGACTGATGCTTGCCAACCTTGACATGCAAGAAGAAGGATTATTACAACTCTTTAAAGGTACTTCGACACAAGAAACCCATATTTTGGCTTTCGACATCAATGCTACTGAAAACATTAAACAACATCTCCTATTCAATTTTTCAAAGTATCTAGGCGTAGTAGATGCTGACGATCCTGCCGGATTCCCCGTTTACCTCAGTATAGAAGATCAGCAATCACTGCCTGCAGTGGCCGAAAAATCAGAAAAATCAAAAAAGGAACCCGAAGATGTAAGATATATTATACCCGGAAGAGCCTTGGTACGTATATTCTCCGACAATAAAGAATATGTTTCTGAATCCATCCCTTTGGCTCAATTCGGACGTATTGAACATTTGGGTGGCGAACTCTTTAATAAAAAGTCTACCACACACGTACTACTATCTCCCGTAACAGGTGGTATTGTAAAGTTAGAAGCTGCGCAACCCGAATAAAATATCATGGAACGAAGGAAGGAAGAAAAGATAGACCACATCATACTGCGCTTCCTCAGAGAATCACAACTTGAATCTCCACTCAACGAATACCGCCTAATACAAGCTTGGGGAGAGGTGGCTGGAAAAGCAGCAGAACGTTACACACAAGACTTGAGTATATACAATCAAAAACTCTACGTTCGTATTCGTTCTGCAGCACTGCGCAGCGAATTGATGATGCAGCGCAGCGAACTAGTTAAAAAGCTCAATAAACATGTAGGTTCTGAAGTCATTACAGACATCTGCTTCTCATAAAATACACCTACCCAATCTAAACATTCTTCGAACTTGATGATGGTTTGCAACTGCAAAGTTCTGAACAATGAAGATTTAATGAAATATGGGGTAGATGGGATGAATACAAACCTCTTTAACCATACGCAAAAACCCTTGCCTGCATATCAATTGCACAGCAAGGGTTTTTGTATTAACAAGGCTACCTACCCAAACTTCTTTCTATAAGCAGCGAACAACAACTTAGGAAGACACATCATCGTATTCCAGACAATAAGCATGTATCTATCAGTCAAAGCACAAGCGTCTGGCAAAGCAAGGAAATGCATTTTGTAAAGAAGAAAAAAACTTCAAACTAAGATACAAAAGCATCAGACGCACAAGCAACTACGTTTAACGAATATTTACAAGGTATACAATTCATCCCATGAACTATATCAACAATGCACAAATGCTTTACTGAGGCAATACATTACCATTAACAACCGAAAACAAGCGATAATGACGCTTTGTTGATGCTAAGACCTGATCAAGATGCTCCCGACGCGTATCCGTGATGAATATCTGACCAAAATCATTTCCTGAAACATAATCTACAATACGTTCCACTCGTTGTGCATCAAGTTTGTCAAAAATATCATCGAGCAAGAGCAAGGGTACCTTTTGCTCGCCTTTATTCTTCAAAAATACATATTGCGCAAGTTTCATCGCTATAAAATAGGTTTTCTGCTGTCCCTGCGAGGCTTCACGCTTAACTGGATAGCCATTAAGCAAAAGCACCAACTCATCTTTATGGATTCCATGCAGCGAATAACCAACGATACATTCCTTTGAGCGCCAATCCTTTAACTGCGGCCTTAAGTCTCCCCGTGATCCATGACTTTCATAATTCATGGTTACCACTTCGGCATCCTGACCACTCAATCTGCGATAAAGGTCCATGAATATCGGTTCGAATTCCTCGACAAACTGCTTACGTTCGCTATAAATCAATTCGCCACTAACGGCCATCATCTCCTCAATGACATCCAATACAGCAGCATCCGGCTCTTCCTCTTGTTTTAGCAATGCATTTCGTTGTTTCAAAGCCTTATCGTATCGAATGAGAGCGTCTAAATAAGACGCCCGATACTGCATAATTACCGTATCCATAAATCGCCGGCGTTCCTCACTCCCACCTATAATCAATGCCGAATCTGCCGGAGCTATCATAACCAAGGGGATACGTCCCACATGTTCAGAAAGTTTTTTTACATCTTTCCCGTCCACTTTCAAGCGCTTACGGGCACCGCGCTGCAACGAGCAACAAATATGCTGTTCTGCTTCACTCTCTAACTCATAATCGCCCTCAAGTATAAAAAAGTCAGAATTGTGATTTAGATTTTGCGCATCCTGAGCACTTGCAAAACCGCGACAAAACGAAAGATAGTAAATAGCATCCAGCACATTAGACTTTCCCATTCCATTAGCCCCCACCAGGCAATTCACATTCGGCGAAAAGTCTAAATTAGCCACAACTAAGTTGCGATAGTTTGTAATGGAAAGATGTTTTAATATCATGTCAACGGTCTTGTTTCTGCTATTAATTATTTAAATTGAACACAAAAGTAATCTTTCTACTGCAGCCATACAACCAAAAGGCCTTAAATATCAAGGAGAAGGAAAAAAAACAAATGTTTACTTCCCCACATGAGAGGAAAGTTGTATTTTTGCGCTGCATTTTTCTGAAATATAAGAAACAAAATAATATGAGCAATCAAAACAATCCCTCGACCTTGGATGTAAACGAGACTTTGGTCAAGTCAGAAGCCTTTGCAATCAAGTACAAAAAGCAAATCATTGGTGCCATTGCAGCAATCGCTTTAATTGTAGGCGGCACCTTTGCCTATATTTACGGCTACTCAAAGCCCCGCGAAGACAAAGCCCAGGAACTCCTAGGTATTACCATGCAAAAGTATCTTATGGTACAAGACTTTGAACATGCGCTCAAAGGCGAAGGTAAAACGCTTGGCTTTGCACAAATTGCAGACAAATACGGCTCAACCGATGCCGGAAATATAGCCAAATATCAAGCAGGACTTTGCAGTTACCAATTAGGCAAGACTAAAGAGGCCATCAAATATCTTGAAGACTTCAAGACCAAGGGTGATGATACCGTTTCGCCTCAAGCCCTTTTTGCTTTGGCAAACTGCTATGCTTCAGACAAACAACTTGACAAGGCTGTCGAAACTTTCAAGCAGGCAGCTGGAGCAACCGACATTCCTGCTCTCTGCTCTGAATACCTCTTTCAAGCCGGTCAGATTCTTGAAAATCAAAAGAAGAACGACGAAGCTTTGAAGATTTATCAAGAAATCAAGGAAAAATATCCCAGCACGCCACTTTGCATGCAGCAGCAACAAAACGGCGTTGTCTTGGATGCTATGATTGATAAGTACATTGAACGTCTGAGCAAATAATTTACACAGATTTTACCCCACAGAAAACCTACCCATTGAATGTGCAAACCAACTGCAAAACTCAGCCTTCGGGCTCCGCATCGGTTGGTTTGCACATTCAAAAGTTTTTACTCAAGCCACGCCTTATGTCATCCAACACCTACTCCTATACAGCAGACCAAACCCTACCGATTCCAGACGCAAGCGAAATGCGATTTGGCGTTATTGTCACTGAATGGAACAACCACATCACCGATAAACTTCTTGATGGTACTATTGAAGAACTCACCCAAAATGGTGTTTCGGAATCAAATATTACCATCAAACGTGTGCCCGGAAGCTTTGAACTCATCTATGCAGCAGCTCAACTTGCCAAATTCGGACATGTAAACGGTATTATTATTTTGGGTTGTGTCATCCGCGGCGATACCCCCCACTTCGACTATATCTGCCAAGGTGTTACACAAGGCATTACCGAACTCAATGCCAAAGGCGACGTTCCTGTTATTTTCGGACTGCTTACCGTTAACAATCAAGAGCAAGCAGAAGAACGTGCTGGAGGCCGCTTAGGCAATAAAGGTAAAGAATTTGCACTCACAGCAATAAAAATGGTCGATTACGCTTGGAAGTTACAAAAATAATACGTATCTTTGCAACGCAATTAAGAACAAGGGCAAATACCAGAGTGGCCAAATGGGGCAGACTGTAAATCTGCTGGCTTACG
>CALCVT010000004.1 GCA_937906495.1 uncultured Prevotella sp. | reverse complement strand
AAATTTGAAAGCGTGCTTTCAATAATTTGATTATGCTGAGCCGCAGCCTATCTTACAAAGATGTTCATACCTCACCAAAAAGCCCCACTATCCGTCAAGCGGTCAGCGGGGCCTGTATGGGGGAATGATTCTTAGCGAATAAGCTAAGTAAAACCCATTAGTCAAAAAACTCCTTCTTGCCTGCAGCCAACGTATTGAGCATCAGCATGGCTATTGTCATCGGACCTACACCTCCCGGAACGGGCGTGATATACGAGCAAAGGGGGGCTACGGCCTCAAAATCGACATCTCCCTGCAGGCGGAAGCCACGTGCACGGGTTTCGTCCTTTACGCGGGTAGTACCAACGTCAATCACTACGGCACCGGGCTTAACCATATCGGCCGTAACAAAAGCCGGGCGTCCCATGGCTGCAATCAAAATATCGGCCTCGCGACACTCCTCCTTGATATTAGCCGTATGGCTGTGACATACAGTTACCGTGGCATCGCCATAGTGCTTTTGCATCATGAGTTGTGCCATAGGCTTACCCACAATGTTCGAACGTCCGAGTATCACACATTTCTTACCGCTCGTAGCAATGTTATAGCGTTTAAGGAGTTCAAAAATGCCCTTAGGTGTTGCCGATACAAAGCAAGGCAAACCAATGGCCATGCGTCCTACATTGATGGGGTGAAAACCGTCAACATCTTTTCGATAGTCAATCGCTTCAATAACCTTTTGCTCTGCAATGTGTGCAGGCAAAGGCAACTGTACGATAAAGCCATCGACCTTTTCGTCGCGATTCAAGCGGTCTACACAAGCCAGGAGTTCGGCTTCAGTTACATCGTCTTCATACGTAATGAGCGACGATTCAAAGCCACAGGCCTCGCACGCCTGCACTTTGTTGCGCACATAGGTTTCGCTGCCGCCGTCGTGCCCCACGAGCACTGCTGCCAAATGAGGGCGTCGGCCTCCGGCTGCAACAATGCGTTCCACTTCTTCGGCTATTTCCTTTTTAATAGCGGCTGCCGTAGCCTTTCCGTCAATGAGTTGCATGGTCTGGTAGTATTATTTAAGGAGAGTATGCAGCCACCGGACGCATAAGGATAACGCCCGGTGTGCCCGTAAAGGGTTGCTGTACTATAATTTAGGCATTTTAGGCATACCGGGCATCTTGGGCATCTTGGCCATTTGTCCCATCATCTTACCCATTTTCGAGCCGGTAACCATCTTCATCATTTTGCGTGTCTGGTCAAATTGCTTAACCAGGCGGTTCACTTCCTGAATAGTCGTACCCGAACCGCGTGCAATGCGTTCGCGGCGGCTTTTGTTCAATATTTCAGGATTTTCGCGTTCGCGGGGCGTCATCGACAGAATGATAGCTTCGATACCCTTAAAGGCATTGTCGTCAATTTCAACATCCTTGAGTGCTTTTCCCACACCGGGAATCATCGAAGCAAGATCCTTCAAGTTACCCATCTTTTTGATTTGCTGGATTTGTGCCAGGAAATCGTTGAAGTCGAACTTGTTCTTCTGGATTTTGCGCTGCAGTTTGCGTGCCTCTTCTTCATCGTATATATCCTGCGCACGCTCAACAAGGCTGACAATGTCACCCATGCCGAGAATACGGTCGGCCATACGTTCAGGGTGGAATACATCGAGGGCTTCCATCTTCTCACCGGTACCGACAAACATAATGGGCTTGTCGACCACGGTACGGATTGAAAGTGCAGCACCACCACGAGTGTCGCCATCGAGTTTGGTCAACACCACGCCTTCGTAGTCAAGGCGGTCGTTAAACTCTTTAGCTGTATTTACAGCATCCTGTCCGGTCATGGCATCTACTACAAAGAGCGTATCGTCGGGCTGGATAGCCTCCTTGATGGCGGCAATTTCGTTCATCAATTCCTCGTCGACAGCCAAACGTCCGGCAGTATCGACAATGACGGTATCGTAGCTCTTGGCTTTGGCTTCGCGAATACCCTCAAGCGCAATCTTTACAGGATCCTTCTCATCAAGGTTCATGTAAATAGGCACCTCAATTTGCTCAGCCAGCACACGGAGCTGCTCAACTGCTGCCGGGCGGTAAACGTCGCAGGCTACGAGCAGGGGCTTGCGGTGCTTTTTATTTTTGAGCAGCAGGGCAAGTTTTCCTGAAAGGGTGGTTTTACCGGCACCGTTCAAACCGGCCATCAAGATAACCGAGGGGCGGCTCTGCAATTTAAGTTCGTGTGCCTGCGCACCCATCAGGCTGGCAAGTTCGTCGTGTACAATCTTAACCATCAACTGACCGGGCTTCACACTAGTAAGCACGTTCTGTCCCAAGGCCTTTTGCTTGACTGTGTCTGTAAAGGTCTTGGCTACCTTGTAGTTAACGTCGGCATCAAGCAGGGCACGACGCACGTCTTTAAGCGTTTCTGAAACGTTGATTTCGGTGATGCGTCCCTCACCCTTCAATATTTTGAAAGAGCGTTCGAGTCTTTCGGAGAGATTTTCAAACATATTCTGGTGATTTTTGGCCACAAAGTTACTTCAAAAAGCGCAGAGCAAGAAAAAAACGGGCTGTTTTCTTCTTGCCTTTAAAGCTTAACAAGCGCCTGAAGCAACTGCAACGGGGGTTGCACCTGCCCTTCGCATAGTTTGCAAGCCTTTGTTCAAAACTGCGCTTTTGCCAAACAGCACCATAAAAGCCTGCTGTACGCTTGGCTGGTAGCTCCATTTTTAGTTATTTTGCACATGCTACGACGGAAGCCTCTCTTCCGTCTTTTTTTCGTATTCATCCTAATACTTAACTGCTATGAAGCGTTACACACTATTTTCTCTGATTCTTGCATTTCTATTTTCGGTTTCGGCCCGGGCCGACCTTCCCTTTCGCAACCACCGCTACGATGCCTTCAAGATATTGCCCGTCGACTCCAACAGCATTGTTTTCGTGGGCAACAGCATTACCAACATGCATGAGTGGTGCGAAGCCTTCAACAATCCCCACATTCTGAACCGGGGCGTGTCGGGGGCGGTGAGCAACGAACTGCGCGCCAACTTAGGTGCCATCTTGCCGGGCAAACCGGCCAAAATGTTTTTTCTGATTGGTACAAACGACCTGGGAACTCCGGGCATGAACAATGCGGCACACGTGGCAAAAAACGTTCGCGCTGTGCTGCAGCGCTGCCAAAAGGAATCGCCCCGTACACAACTTTATGTTCAGGGTATTTTACCAAGCAGCCGGCGTAAAATGCAACTGATTGACGAAACGAACGACAGCATTGAGCGCATTTGCCGCGAACTGGGTGTAACTTATATCAGCCTCCGCAACGAACTGTTGAGCGTTTCGAAAAACGGCGACCACACTCACTCGCTCGATGGTTTACACCTCACAGCCTCTGGCTACCGCATTTGGTGCAACAAAATTGCTCCCTACGTAGGCAGTCAATGCTGCTACCCGGCCAAAGCGGCCAATGCTACAGCCGGCCTTGAGGGTTCGTATGGCATGCGTGCTTCATATTTTGCCATGTATCCGGTGCAACAGAACGACATTTTGCTCATTGGCGATGAAGCCGTACATGGCGGCGAATGGCACGAACTGCTCCACTCACCCCGCATCAAGAATCGGGGTACGGGATGGGGATATCCCGGAACGAACATCGCCCAGATGAAGGCACACCTGCACAACATTTTTAAAGGACGCCCCGACAATGCCGAACCGGCACAAGTATATTTGTATGTAGGTACGGCCGACGCTGTTTATACCAAAAAACCTGTTAACGAACTGGCTGCTGCCTACCGCACGCTGGTTGAGGAGGTACGCCGGCTGGCTCCCCATGCCTCAATTAGCATACAGGCTCTGCTGCCTACCATCGACAAGGCTAAGAACAACAACCGCATTGTGCCCTTCAACGCCCGGCTCAAACAAATGGCCGGCACCATGCAGCACGTGCGCTTTGTCGATACCTACACGCCGATGGCTAAGGATGGCATAGCTAACCCCGAATATTTCCAGGGCGACTACCTGAGCGGACTGGGCTATGCCCGTCTGTCCGAAATCCTGGCACCGCTGATGGGTAACGGTGTGCGTCCCACAACCGTGAACGAGGCCCGCGCCCAGCAAGCCCGCTTTACACCCGGACAATAAGGCTTAAGGCGATATAGACAAATGCCCGGATTTTATCGGCGGCTTTGCCCGCCCCATTTGAACTTCGTTTTAACATCATTCCGAACATCCTTTTAAACAAAGCGCTCCGCAACATTCGTAAGAACGGGTTGCGGAGCGCTTTATATTAAGGAGCCGGACTGAGCCGGACGTCCAAGGTTTTAATCAGCTGCAGGCTATGCCTGTCCGGCTGTTTCCTTGGCCTTGCTGTCGTCGTATGTAAACGGAATGAAGTAGGTGATGAGCAGAGCCGGAATAGTAGCTATCAGCACATAGATAAAGAAGTCGTGATAGCCCAGCAGGTCGCTCAAGAAACCGCTGGCCATACCCGGAAGCATCACACCCAAATTCATAATGCCCGATGCAAAGGCGTAGTGCGACATTTGGTGTTTGCCGGGAGCTATCTGCTGCATCATGAAGAGGGTCAAACCTACAAAGCCGAAACCATAGCCAAAATATTCCATCACAATGCATACACCGATTACCGACAGGCTCTCAGGCTGCATTACAGCCAGAAAGGTATAGGCCACAAAGGGCAGGTTAAACACACAGCACAAGGTGAAGAGGGTTTTCTTGAGGCCGTAGCGCGATACATAAATGCCGGCCAGCAACGAACCGAGCACGAAGGCTCCGGAACCGAACACACCGTTGAGTGTACCAATCTCGGTCAGCGACAGTCCCAAACCGCCTTCAGTGCGTGCAGCACGCAAAAACAGGGGGGCTATCTTCATGATAAAGCCTTCGGCCAGACGGTACAGGATGATAAAGCAGATGTAATATACAATGTGCTTTTTGGTAAAGAAATTGCCTATCACACTTACGAGTTCGTGCACCACTTCGCCTGCCGACTTCTTGTCGTTCGAGGGCACCTGCGTAGAGGGCAATGCCTTGACGTGATACAGACCTATCACTACCATCACGGCAGCAATGACCGAGAAGATGATGGTCCAGGCCGAGGTATAGGCTCCCTTATTGGCTGCCATCGAGGCTCCTTCGACCGCACCGAACGATTCGGCCAGCATACCGGCCAGCGCTACCAGTCCACCATTGGCCACCAATTTGGCAATGTTGTAAAAGGCACCCTGCACACCAATATACTTGGCCTGATCGGCCTTGCTCAGTTCGTCCATATAAACGCCGTCGCAGGCAATGTCGTGCGAGGCGCCACTAAAGGCTATAATAGCCATCGTAGCAATGCTGATGGCAAAAAAATAGTCGAAAAAGAGCGAAAATGCTACCACGCCAAACAACAAGCCACTCAACATCTCGGTGAGGAGCACAAAGAATTTCTTGGTACGGTACATTTCCAAAAAAGGACTCCAAAGGAACTTCAGGGTCCAGGGCATCATAATCAGGGAGGTCCAAAAGGCAATCTGCGTGTCGCTTACACCTAAATCCTTAAACATAAAGGCTGACACCAGGTTAATGGCAATGAACGGAAGTCCCATGGCAAAATAAGCGGTCGGGACCCACGTTACCGGGCTTTTGCTCCGAGACGGAGCGGTCGGGGTTTTTAGCTGCATACTTATATTGATTGTTGATTTGTTACTGCGCTGAAATACAGTCTGTGCGCGATCCCCTTAAACTAATCGGCACGTTACTGAGGGCATAGCTTAGATTTTATGCGTTTTTGCGGTGCGAAGGTAACAAAAATTCTTTAAAACTCGATGGTTTACTCCCAATAAGTATGCCAAAAGGGAGTATGGCTGTCGCCGGAGAACGCTTGTAAAAAAGCCTGCTTGATAACAAAAGCCCAACTGGCATTTAGACTCCGGTAAACTCCGGCAATACAGGAAAATGCTGTCGCAAGCTGCGCAGGGCCTCGAGGTCGGGCTCGAAGGTGGCGGTCTGCACGGCTGCATCGAGCCGACGGAGCACCTGCCCCCGGGGCGATACGATGGCCGAACCGCCGTTGTAGGTGCAGTGGGGGTCGGTGCCCGTGCGGTTTATGCCCACCACGTAAGCCTGATTTTCTACTGCGCGGGCCTGCAGCAGGATGTCCCAGGCTGCACGGCGCTGCTCGGGCCAGCTGGCCACACAGAGCATCACGTCGTAGGGATGCTGCAAGGCGTTGCGGCTGCCCTCGGGAAAACGCAGGTCAAAACATACTTGCAGCATGAAGCGCACCCCCTTCCACTCCACGACCACACGTTCTTGTCCGGCCGTGTAGGCCAGGTGTTCGCCGGCATAGGCAAAAAGGTGGCGCTTATCGTAATACTGTACAACCCCGTCAGGACGCACCCAGTAAAAGCGGTTGCGCCACTGCGCCCCTGCGGCCTCGGCACCGGTTGTCGACGACTCACGCATAGCCAGCGAACCAGCTACCACGGCTCCCAGCCTTCGGGCCGTATGTCGCATCCATTCGAGCGACAGCACCGACTGCCCCTCCTGCCAGGACTCGGGACGGGTGCAAAATCCGCTATCCCACATTTCGGGAAGCACATACACGTCGGAGGCCGGTGCAGCAGCTATCAGCCGCTCGGCCCCGGCACGGTTGGCAGCCGCATCCTGCCACTGCACATGGGTTTGGAGCAAGGTTATCTTCATAGTTCAGTACAAAACGAGGTTACCCGCCGCTTTCTTACAGGCTGAAGCGCAGGTAGCAGCGGTCGTCAAAGGAGTGATTGCCCGCCATCTGGGCCTTAGGCGAACGGATAAGCGACACACACAAGGGGTCGGCCGCCAAACGTTCGTGCAACACTTGCTCCGACTCTGACAGGGTGTCGCAGAGTTCGGGATAGCCGTCGGAGGCCAGAATGCACTCGGTGACTGCGTGCGGAACAGCAATTTCGGGCACCAGTTCCGGTGGAACCGGGGTACCGTCGAGCACGGGGTAGCGGTAGGGATTGAGGGGGTTGGAATCGTTCTGAAAATTGGTCTGGTCGCGCAAGGCATCGAGTATAAAGGCCCGTCCCAGGTCGTGCTGCTGCAACTCGGCTACCGTATGGCCATGGGCCAACAAATAGGTCACGGCATCGCAACGCATGCCGGTAAGCAGGTCGTCAACAGGTTTGAGATTGGTGTAGGTTTGGCCCTCCCAGCGACACTGACAATCGCCCACGAACCAAACCACCCGCCGATATACACTATATATAACGGCCGAACAGGTTGGGCGGTAGGCAGCCTGCCACCGGGCCTCGGCCGGCGAAATGGCGGTCAGGCCTTCGGTCAGAAAGTGCAGCATTTCGGCTTTATCTGCCGTAGGCGACAAATCGTGCAGAGCTTTACACACACAATCTTTAGCTGCCAAACCGCCTGCACGGCCCGGCACCTTCGACGTGCTGCCATCGACCACGGCCACAAAGTGGGGTGTCATGACCCACCCGTCTTCGCAAAGCGACTGGTCGGGTCGCTTGCCTTGTACAAAACATTCCAAAAGTTCCATTACTGCAAATGTACTACTTTTTTTGAGTTTTCCTACAGTCAACTTGTTTTTAGCGTTGCAGCAAGCAGTTATGCCGGTTACAAAGGCAAGTTTCGATAGGCCTAATGCCTGTTTAAAATACACCCCGCCAAGAATGGTCAGGTGAAATATTCAACAAGCCATTTGTAAAAATATACATCCCCTACTTTTGCTCTGAACCTGTAACAAAGTAAACATAAGTAAAAGTTTTCGGCCTTTTATTTTGTTTTCCCCCTTGGTATCACTAACTTTGCTTGGCAATAGCAGCATTTTCTTTGAAAAAAAGCGCTGCCAAACAATGCCTCTGAACTGGAAATGGAACAAGACAAACCGTTTAAATTTTTACATCAGCTCGACTCCCCGGAAGATCTCCGCAAATTGCGAGTGGAAGACCTCCCGGCCGTGTGTAACGACCTGCGCAAAGACATCATCAAAGAGTTGGCCCACAACCCGGGCCATTTTGCCTCGAGCCTGGGCACCGTCGAACTGACAGTGGCCCTTCATTACGTGTTCAACACGCCTTACGACCGCATTGTATGGGATGTCGGCCATCAGGCTTATGGGCACAAAATCTTGACCGGACGCCGCGACGCTTTCTGCACCAACCGCAAACTGCACGGCATCCGTCCATTTCCCTCGCCTTTTGAAAGCGAATACGACACCTTTGCCTGCGGACACGCTTCGAACTCCATATCGGCAGCGTTGGGCATGTCGCTTGCAGCCGTCAAAAAGGGCGAAAACAACCGCCACGTAGTAGCCGTTATCGGCGATGGCGCCATGAGCGGCGGACTGGCCTTTGAGGGCCTCAACAACGTGTCGGATACGCCCAACAACATGCTCATCATTCTGAACGACAACCACATCAGCATTGACCGTGCCGTGGGCGGAATGAACGAGTATCTGCTCCACCTGCATACCAGCAACTGGTACAACAACCTGCGCTTTCGCACCTCGCAAAAGCTTACGGGCTGGGGCATTCTCAACGAGTCGAGGCGCCGCTCCATTCTGCGCTTCAACAACTCGGTCAAGTCATTGCTCACCAACCAGCAAAATATTTTTGAAGGCCTGAACATACGTTACTTCGGCCCGGTTAACGGACACAATGTAACCGAACTGGTACGAATATTAACCGAAATTAAAGAGATGAAAGGGCCTAAGCTGCTCCACTTGCATACGGTTAAAGGCAAGGGATTTAAACCTGCCGAAAAGGAAGCTACCATCTGGCATGCTCCCGGTAAGTTTTGCGCTGAGAGTGGCGAACGCCTTAGCGATGCTCCGCAACAACCGCAACCCCTGCGCTTTCAAGACGTTTTTGGCGAGACGTTGCTCGAAATGGCACGTACGAACCCCAAGATTGTGGGGGTAACCCCTGCCATGTCTTCGGGCTGTTCCATGAACATCCTGATGCGCGAAATGCCCGACCGGGCCTTCGATGTGGGCATTGCCGAAGGACATGCCGTTACTTTTTCGGCCGGAATGGCCAAAGAAGGACTGACCCCCTTCTGCAACATCTACTCTTCGTTTTCGCAACGGGCCTACGACAACATCATTCACGATGCAGCCCTGCTCAAGCTACCCGTAGTTATCTGTCTGGACCGCGCAGGCCTGGTGGGCGAAGACGGACCTACCCACCATGGTGCCTTCGACCTGGCTGCCCTGCGCCCCATTCCGGGACTGACCATCTGCTCGCCCTACGACGAGGCCGAACTGCGCCGGCTCATGTACACGGCTCAGTTGCCCGACCAGGGCACCTTTGTTATCCGCTATCCGCGCGGACGCGGCTCGCTCATTGATTGGCGCTGCCCGCTCGAGGCCGTACCGGTAGGCAAAGGACGCTGTCTGAAGGAAGGTAAAGACCTGGCCGTTGTGACCATCGGACCCATTGGCGTTGAAGCTGCCAAAGCCATTGCACAAGTCGAGGCCGAACAACCAGAGCTGCGCATTGCACACTACGACCTGCGCTTCCTGAAACCGCTCGACGACGAAATGCTACACACCATTGGCCAACGCTTTGACCGCATCATTACGGTGGAAGACGGTGTACGCATGGGCGGTATGGGGTCGGCCCTGCTCGAATGGATGGAAGACCACGAATATTACCCCAAAGTCAAACGTATTGGCCTGCCCGATGCCTTTGTTGAACACGGCAAAGTTACCGAACTCTACCATATTGTTGGCATTGATGCACCCAGCATTGCCCAAGCCATCCATAACATGGTCTAAATAATCCCCAACTGCAATATTCTACGGCAGGAGCCGGCCCGCCCAATACCGGACAACGGGCCGGCTCCTGCCGATATCACAATCATACCGATCCTAGCACAAAACCATCATGAAGATTATTATTGCAGGTGCTGGCGCCGTGGGCACCCACCTGGCCAAGTTGCTTTCGCGCGAGCATCATGACATCACGCTGATGGACGAGTCGCCCGAACGGCTGGAAGACCTTTCGTCAAACTTCGACATTCTTACACTGCCGCTATCACCCTCGTCGGTTTCGGCACTCCGCGAGGCCGAAGCCGGCAATGCCGACCTTTTTATAGGTGTTACACCCGACGAAGCTCACAACATGACGGCCTGCATGCTTGCCTCTAAATTAGGAGCACGCAAAACCGTTGCACGAGTTGATAACTACGAATATACACTGCACGAAAACCGTGAATTCTTCCGAGCGGTTGGCATCGACTCCATCATCTACCCGGAAATGCTGGCCGGACAGGAAATTCTGCACAACATTAAACGCAGCTGGATTCGCCAATGGTGGGAGGTGCAAAACGGCGCACTGATTTTGCTCGGCGTCAAACTGCGCGAAAACGCCCAAATTCTCGACCAGCCGCTCAAAGACCTTTGCGGCCCCGAATCGCCCTACCACATCGTAGCCGTCAAGCGCGGTAGCGATACCGTCATTCCGCATGGTAGCGACTGCCTGCACGCTCTCGATATTGTGTACTTCATGACAACACCCAAATACATCAACTACATTCGCGACCTGGCTGGAAAAGAAGACTATCCCGACGTTTCGAATGTATTTATTATGGGTGGAGGAAGTACTGCAGTACATCTTTGCAACTCTATGCCCGACTACATGCACGCCAAAGTTGTCGAAGCCGACGGCAAACGTGCAGAAAGGCTCAACGAGGTGATACACAACCGCCACACGCTCATTATTCACGGCGACGGACGCGACCTCTCGCTGCTCGAAGAAGAGGGTATACGCAAGGCACAGGCTTTTGTGGCACTTACCGACAACTCTGAAACCAACATTCTTGCCTGCCTTGCTGCTAAACGCCTGGGGGTACGCAAAACGGTGGCCATGGTCGAAAATACGGACTACATCAGCATGGCCGAAAGTCTGGAAATCGGCACCATCATCAACAAAAAAACTTTTGCCGCCAGCCACATCTATCAAATGATGCTTAAGGCTGATATTACCTCTGTAAAAAGTCTGACCGTTGCTAATGCGGATGTGGCCGAATATGCTGTTTCGCCCGAAGCTCGCGTAATACGGCACAAGGTTAAAGACCTTGGACTGCCCGAATGCGTTACTCTGGGCGGACTCGTACGCGACGGACAGGGCGAACTCATTAACGGTATGACACAAATCATGCCGGGTGACACCGTTGTGGCCTTCTGCCTGGCCGGCGGTATCAAAAAGTTGGAGAAATACTTCAAATAACCGGATTTCCGATATGCTTAACATTCCTATTATATACAAGGCACTTGGCACCCTGCTCTACCTTGAGGCTATACTGATGGGTGTTTGCTTCGGCACAGGCATCGGATACAACGAAACTAACTACCAAACCTTTGGCATACCCATATGCATTGCATTTGCCCTGGGATCTGCCCTGCGCTTTTTTGGACGCCACGCCGAAAACCGGCTGGGAAGGCGCGATGGCTTTCTGATTGTATCGCTCACCTGGATTATATTCAGTATTGTTGGTATGCTCCCCCTGCTGATTGGAAGATACCAGCCCAGAGTAGCTGCAGCCTTTTTCGAAACCATGTCGGGCTTTACGACAACCGGAGCCACGGCCCTCGATAACATCGACACTCTGCCCCACTCCATTTTACTCTGGCGAAGCCTCACACACTGGATTGGTGGTATGGGTATTGTTTTCTTTACCATTGCCGTGCTACCCAACATGGGCGGAGGCGAAACAAAACTCTTTTCGGCCGAGGCTACCGGACTCAAAATAGGCAAACTGCACCCGCGCATCAGTACAACCGCACGCTGGATGTGGAGCCTTTACTTACTACTCACCCTAACCTGTACAGGAGCATACTACCTGGGGGGAATGAATGTGTTCGATGCCATCAACCATGGCCTTTCAACCATTGGTACCGGCGGATTCTCTACCCATCAGGACAGCATTGCCTACTTCAAGTCCAACCGCATAGAATGGATTTCAACCCTCTTCATGTTCCTGGCCAGCATTAACTGTACGCTGCTCTACCTTTTCTTTATCAAGCGGCGTGTCAAAGATGTGTTCCGCGACGGCGAACTGCGCTGCTTTCTGCTCATCTTCTTTACTGCTGCACTCAGCATCACCGGTATTCTGTACTTTGTTGACGGCCTCGACTTCAGCACAGCCTTGCGAAGCGCCTTCTTCAACACGGCCTCCCTTCAAAGCACTACCGGCTTCTCTGACGAGGACTTCATGCTCTGGCATCCAACCATCTGGCTCATTCTTTCGCTCATCAGTATTATCGGAGCCTGCGCCGGATCGACCAGCGGTGGCTTGAAATGTATCAGAGTGCTGATGGTATGGAAGATTACGAAAGCCGAATTTAAGCAGCTGCTACACCCGCACGCTGTACTGCCCATCCGCATCAACCAAACTAATATTACGGCAGCCATGGCACGCACCGTTTTTGTATTCTTCGTGGTTTACTTTATGCTGATTATGATTTCGTGCTTTGCCATGGTGGGCATGGGACTCACCCTGCTCGACTCCTTTGGCCTGGCCATCTCCTCGTTCAGCAACATCGGCCCGAGCATCGGCCACCAGGTAGGCCCACTGGGTAGCTGGAGCCCGCTCAACGATGCCACGCTGTGGATTAACTCCTTCCTCATGCTGGCCGGACGTCTCGAAATCTTCTCTTTGCTCCTGCCCTTCACACCCGCCTTCTGGCGCGACGAATAGTCAGCTGACTCTCTACACATACCAAACGGCTTCCGTGCAAAGATTCTATTTTTGCACGGAAGCCGTTTTACAAAAAACACAAATACGCCTTGTCGGTTTCACCTTCACACACTCGTCAAAGTCTATTTTCAAAAATCTTAAAGCCTGCTTAGCTGCTTCGCAGATGAGGGATACATTAGTCTTGCATGCTTGCGCTGTAAGGTGTTGGAAGTATCGAAGCTTTGTGCTACATTTGCAGTGTCAAGAACATTTGCAAGAATGTCCTTGTATAGGGCAATACCTCCGTGAGGCTGTGACGCTGCGGTTTGAAGGGTATTGCCCTTTTCTATTTCAGAAGAGACAAATACCTCATAGACATATAGATGATTTATATTTGCATCATATAAGGCACTGCCTGCTGCACAATACACCCTGTCGAGCATGGTGTCGAAGTCCTTGCCGAAGAGCGCACGCAAGCCAAAGTGAGCCACTGCTTCGTGAAGCACGGTCTGCACAACATCTGCCTCGTTTGCATGGTTGGACGCATTTATATATATACGGCCTGTCTTGGGGTCAAACCAACCCTTTGCGCTTCGTTGCTTAGGTGTGAGGCTTGCAAGGTCTTGCTCGCCTAAGATGGTGACATTGTCAAGATGCAGGGACCCAGCTGTGCGGTTGGCGGCTTGGGTGATTGGGGCCTCTGTGGCAGATTTTGCATTATTTTCTGCATTTTCACGCTGTAAGGTGTTGGAAGTATTGGGAGATTGTATTACATTTGCAGCAGGTGTTGAATTGTTTCGGATATTTATTCCGTCGGTATTCCGTTCATTCGGTAGTAACAATTCAGCACCATTTTTTATTTTGTTACGAATATTATTATCGCGCTTTACATGGACTGAGCTTACATAATCTTCTATTTCTCCATGTTTATTAACTGCCACAATGTTGTACTTATTCCCGCTATTTGCACTTACGAAACGCTTTACATACAAGTTGCTTCCGTCTACATCCCGTATAACAAAGTCCGGGTTTTGAATTGTAGGTAGTAGAGCACCCGATATTGCTGAGCGGTTTTCACGAATGATTTTATTGTATACATCGTCTTTAATATTGAGATATTCCCCTATCGCACTTCTAACAGGCTGAGCAAATACTCGCTGGAATTCCGTTAACGACCGTATAGGCATTGGTAAGTCTGGCAACAATATCGTATCATCATTAAGCACTCCATCAAGTTGTTCTATTGCTTCATTTCCAGTGAATACTTCATAAGGATGATTTGAATTTTCTGAATCTTCTCTATAAAGCACAGCTCCGTTGGATGATTCGGCCTTGTCGATAGCTGCTGCGCCTTTTTCGCCTACGAGTTGGAAACGTATTCTATTGTCGGCTTCAAAGGCGGCATTGGTGGCGCGATCGCGGTCTCCTTCGATTTTGGGGTCGTATTCGTAGATGGCAATGCCAGACTTTTCAAGTCCGCCCTTTACATCCTCTGATAAATCGGAAGGTATGACGGCTGCTGCAAACTCATTAAGGTAAACGGGGCGCTCAAACTTTGTTTCAAAATATGCGCTGGTCATATCTTCACGGATAGCCTTTTTAAAGGCATTCAGTTTATCCATGAATGATTTGCTCAAAGTAATGCCGTATTCCTTCTTCGCGTATTTTACCGGATTGTCCTGCACGGCAATGTCGTGCAATCGCTGCTCTCCTGCAAAAATATCATCAGACAACTCATCTGCAAGTTCGTTGTATGTGGGCATCCATTCGGAATAAAAACCTTGCTTGCTTTCATTGTTCGCAAGTCGCTTTTTGTTGGCTCTCATTTCATCGGTGCTATCTACACGGTCTGCAAACTTTGCCACAAAACTTCCTAAAGACACCATCTCACCGCCATTGGTCTGTCCCTTAGCATCGGCTACCATAGCCTTAGACACATTTTTGAGTGTTTCGGGAATATACTTGCGTGAACCATCTGCCGAATAGCCTCTAAACAAACGGCCCTTCACGCCAAATTCTTTCAACTTTTTGTCCTGCCATCTCAAATAGTCTGAATATAGGTCGTGGCTATGAACATAGGTTGAAGCCTTCGATTTGGATAAACCGAAGTCCACCTGCCTGGTGCGGTTGTGCAAGTCGAACAATTGCTGCATAACCTTCTTCACGTCTTCTTCACCCGGCATCAAATCTTCACCAAACAAATCCTTGGCGTAATCGCGGTTAAAGATTTCGGTAACCTGCTTCCAATATCTGGGTGGAAGTATAGCGGGAGCAGTACCTGTTTCTTCCTTGATTTGCTCACGTAGCTGCTCTCTGATTTTTTCCTTGGTGGGTTTTGACAATTCGGCTTTGACGTAATTGATTACCTTCTTCTGCAATTCCTCGTCCAGCTTCATTCCTTCAAGCAGTTCGTCTACCGAATCATAGGTATCAAGCATCTGCTTCCATTCGTAAGGAGCCTTCGAAGTGTAGGCGTTTGTATCAATACCCTTTTCGCGCAAATACATCATTTCCCATGCAGGTGCGCTATTGTTTTCAAGGGAATCTTTGGCCTGCCGTCTGACTTCTGCCTTCTCGCTGTCTGTTAGATCTAAAGATTCAACCCACTTATCAAACTTCTTGTACCCGGCCTCACTCATCACACGTTCTACCTTCGGGTAGCGCTGCGTATAGGCATCGGTAGTCCAGGTGCCCGCTGTATGTCCGGTTTCCTTATCTACAAGTTCCAATGGTGCAATAAGTGAGATTTCACCAAAGCCTTCATGCTTATTTTGATCCGTGTCGATGATGGCAAGGCTGGGATTAGCCAAGCCTCCAAGATTTAAGGCTTTACGCAAATTCTCTTCGGTAATGTTGTGTATACCAGCTAAGGTTTTATCGTTAAGGTGCAGTTTTTGTACACCTTTACCCTTCCGCTTAATGTATTTGTTCGGATTTACGCCATGGAGAAGGTCGGCAAGTACGCGGTCGGCTACTTCTTCGGCTGTGG
>CALCVT010000003.1 GCA_937906495.1 uncultured Prevotella sp. | reverse complement strand
GCCGACCCTCTGCTTGTAAGGCAGATGCTCTGAACCAGCTGAGCTAAGCGCCCGTGTTTCCTTTCGAAAGCGGTGCAAAAGTACTAACAATATTTTAAACATCCAAATTTTCCATCTCTTTTTTGCAGTAAAAATGTCGGAAACTCCGAAAAAGCATTGCTGAAAGCTTTAAAACCGGATAAAATAGAGGTTTAGGCACATTATGTATGGTCATGTTCTGCCAGTTGTTAGGAAGGGCATAAGTTGCTGGTATTGCATGTGCTGTACCTGGCTTTGTTACCTGTAGTAATTATGCGGGTATCGTAGTTTGAAGCATTTAACATAGTTACTTTAAGGCTCATGACAACGGCTATCTCGTTAGTTCTGTGTATATTTGCATCCACAAGCATAATAATCGTAATTACCACGTACATGAAGAAATACGTTAAGGACCTCCGGGTAGCCGAGGTGGAATACCCGCGTGAGGGCTACGTGCTCTTGAAACTCACTCCCTTAAAGGGATTACTTCCCGAGATGCATCCGGGACAGTTTGTAGAAGTGCAGGTTAGTGACTCGCCCAGCACATTCTTGCGCCGCCCCATTTCTATTAACTTTGTAGACTATGATGCCAATCAACTTTGGCTATTGGTTCATGCGGTAGGCGAAGGTACGCGCAGCATGGCACGTTGCGAGGTTGGCGATACACTGAACTGTGTGTTCCCCCTTGGAAATGGTTTTACCATGCCCGAAAGCGATGGACGGAAACTCTTGCTTGTGGGTGGAGGTGTTGGTACAGCTCCGTTGCTCTATTTTGGTAAATTGCTTCGCGAAGCAGGTTGTGAACCCGTATTCCTGTTAGGAGGCCGTACCCGTAGTGACTTAATGCAGCTCGACTTGTTTGAGCAGTACGGTCGTGTTTATGTAACTACCGAAGATGGATCGATGGGTGAGCAAGGCTTTGTGACCAATCACAGCATTTTGGGTAAGGAACAGTTTGACGGAGTGTCAACCTGTGGTCCAAAGCCAATGATGGTTGCAGTGGCACGTTGGGCTGCTTCGGCTCAAATCTCTTGCGAAGCTTCGCTCGAAAACCTTATGGCCTGCGGCCTTGGTGCCTGCTTGTGTTGTGTAGAGAAGGATGCCGACTCGCACAACGTATGTGTATGTAAGGAAGGACCCGTCTTTAACACCCAAAAACTCTCATGGCTCAATTAAATGTACAAGTAGGCGGACTCTCGTTGCAGAATCCCGTAATGACGGCTTCAGGCACTTTTGGTTACGGCCTGGAATTTGCCGACTTTGTCGATTTAAACCGCTTGGGCGGTTTTATAGTTAAAGGAACTACCTTGCTGCCTCGCGAGGGTAACGATTATCCGCGCATGGCTGAGACACCGCAAGGAATGCTTAATTGCGTAGGATTGCAGAATAAAGGTGTAGACTACTTTTGTGAACAAATCTATCCGCAACTTAAGGATATTCGCAGCAATGTATTGGTTAATGTTTCTGGCAATTCGCCCGAAGACTATGCCGAATGTGCAGCGCGTATAGACGCTTTGCCGGGTATACCGGGCATTGAACTTAATATTTCGTGTCCTAATGTCAAGAGCGGGGGTATGGCCTTTGGTGTAACTTGCGAAGGTGCTGCAGCAGTAGTGCGTGCAGTGCGTGAGCGTTATCACAAAACATTGATTGTGAAACTTTCGCCAAATGTAACCGATATTGCTGAGATTGCCCGTGCTGTTGAGGCTGAAGGTGCCGACAGTGTATCGCTTATCAACACGTTGATGGGCATGAGTATTGATGTGGAGCGTCGTTGTTCACGTTTGAGCATTGGTACCGGTGGACTCAGTGGCCCTTGTGTGAAGCCCGTTGCTTTGCGTATGGTGTGGCAAGTGGCCAAGGCTGTAAAGATTCCTATAGTTGGTTTGGGCGGCATTATGAATGCAACCGATGCCATAGAGTTCTTGATGGCAGGAGCTACGGCTATTGAAGTAGGAACAGCTAACTTTATTGATCCTGCGGTAACTATCAAGATTATTGATGGCATGAATGAGTGGCTTGATGCTCATGGGGTAAAAGATGTGCACGAAATTATTGGCTGTCTGAAAGCCTGACCAATAGCGTTGATTGCCTCTGTTGAGAGCGCATACAGAAACTCGATGTCATTGTAAAAAGAGGGCGGCATAGAAATAGAACTCCTATGCCGCCCTTTATTGTGTTCAATAAAGCGGGTGACTCAATTGTTGTTAGTGGCGGGCAATGAGTCCGCGCAACTTCTCGTTAAAGGCCGTACTGCGTATTAAGTCCTCAATTGTCAAGTGCATGCGGTAGCGCCAGTATTGATTTGGGTTTGCAGGATTGTTAATTTGCTCTTGTTCGGGATGAGGATTGCGTAGAGTAGGCGATATTGCCAACAAATCCTGTAGCGAAAGCAAACAGAGCATAGAGGGCGACAGTATGTGGCGCGATACGATGTTTTCGCATATTTCGGGCGTAGCTTCTTCGGGTGCTTCGCCTTTTTGTTCTAAAGCCTCGTTCCAAAAAGTTTGTGTCTGCTCCTGGTTTTCCTTCCACCACATTCTGAATGGGGGCATATCGTGTGTTGCGATAGTAGCCACACTGAGGTAGGGGTTATGTTCAAGTTTTCCAAAGCGTAGTCCGTATTCTTTGGGCATACGTTGAATTTCGAGCGAGAGGATGTGCAGTCGTTCAAGCACCCCTTTAACAGATGCCGGCACCATACCTAAGTCTTCTGCACAGGCCAGCATGCCGCCCCCTTCTATCGGAAATAGCGCAGGCTGAGGATTGGCACTGTCTGGGCTTTGGGTAATAGCGGGTAACTTTTTGAGCGCCTCATCGGCCCAAAACTCGTTATGACGCTCATAAAAGAAGGTGTTGTGCAATCGGTTAAAGGCATCGCGGTCGTGATAGTTAAGTTCGCTGAAACGGCGGGTGCGTTGTGCAACTATACGCGGGTGGTAGCATTGAGGTTTGTCGGGATCGGCAACAAACAGTACTTCGGCAATGAGTTGGAGCAGCGTATGACGTACAATGCCTTCGTCTATACGTTGCATAACCTCACGCTGCGTGCAGAATTCCGGTTTGAGCGTGTAGCCGCCATTGGTTTGCTTGGTTAAGTAAAGTGTGCCAAAGTCTGCGCCCAATTCCTGTTGGAGTACTTTCAGGTAGTTTTCGCTGATAAAGGGTACGCAGAATTGTTCGGGATTTCCTTCGAAACCAAAGTTATGTATTTCTTCGGCGGTATATGGAGGGGCTGGCCTGAAATGTCCAAGCACACCATGAACATGCTGCGAAGGAACTTCCCAAATGCGGAAGAATCCCAGTACGTGGTCTATGCGATAGGCATCAAAGTATCGTTCCATGTGGTGTAGGCGGTCGCGCCACCAGCTATAGCCGTCTTTGGCCATTTCCTCCCAATTATAAGTAGGAAATCCCCAGTTCTGCCCGTTAACGGCAAAGTCATCGGGTGGAGCACCAGCCTGTCCGTTAAAGTGAAGCAAGTGTCCGTCAATCCATGCTGCTACACTGTCGCGGCATATGCCAATGGGTATATCACCTTTAAGCAGCACCCCGAGCTTGCGTGCTTCGTTGTGTGCCGTTTCCATTTGTCGGTGCAGTAAGAACTGCACAAAACGATAAAAATTTTCTTGCTGCGAGAGGTCGGGCAAATTGCTGTCGGCTTTAGCCGGTTGATGGGGCCAAGAGCGGAAGTCTGCCGTGTTATAATAGTCGCGCAAGGCGCAAAACTGTGCGTAGGGCGTTAGCCAGCGGTTGTTATCGGCAGAAAAACGTTTGAATTCTGTACTGCCAAGGGTTTGATTTCCAAGTTCTTTGAATAGCTCCTGGCAGAAAGCCATTTTCAATTTGAATGTTCCTTCGTAGTCAAGTTCGGGCAGTTTATTGAGAGCCTCTCCCTGCTCCTTGAATTTACGGAATAAGGGTAGTCCCTTCCATTCGCGAGGGTCCAGGTAGATGGGATGAAGGGCAAAGGCCGAGATGCCATTGTAGGGGTAGGAGTCGTGCCAGGTGCCTCCTCGTGTTGTGTCGTTTATTGGCAGTAATTGCACGGCTTGAAGTCCTGTTTCGGATGCCCAGCGCACAAACAGACGCAAATCGCCAAAGTCGCCGATACCAAAACTGCCTTTGCTGCGTAACGAAAATACCGGTATTACACAGCCCGTACCCTTCCAGCGAGGCAGGTCGATGCGCGGCATTTCGTCTTGGCGCACCACCGAGGCAGTAGCCGGGACTGCTGTCGGAAGTATGCAGCGGTTACCGCCGCTTTCCCATACAACTCTGTCGGGGTTAAGCGGATTGATTAGCAGATATTTATACTCAACTCCTAATTCAAAGTCGTGCCGGTCGAGCGTCAGCGACCATTCGTAGGTACCACTCCGCTTTAAGGGTCTTGCCCGTCGCACATCCCATTCGCCCCAGGTGCGCGTGCTTCCTACCACGGCCCATTGCAGGCCATCTGTGGGCGGTAGAGCATGTAACATCAGCAGGCAGGGTGCCGACAAGTGTTCTAAATGCAGTGAGTCTCCACCGCGGGGTAACATGATGCATTGGCTAAAGGCTGAGCGCTGAAACATGGTGTCGAGCGATTGGTCGGCCCATGCATCGCAGAACAATACGTGGCGGCGGTAGTTAAAGTAGAATATACGCCAACTGTTAGCTTCAATGCGTACGGTTTGTCCCTTATCATTGCAAACTAAATAGGCGTAACGTATGTGTTGTGCATTATCGGCGGCATCTAAATCGGTGTGCCAGTTGCTGCCATTAGTTGTGAGTAGTGCGGTTTTTTCAGCGGGTGCACCGTCTATTGAATAGTAAATTTCAAGATGTTCGCCCCATTGTGTCTGGTAGGGGATTTCGAAGTGTAGGATCTTCATGGTTAACAATATCGTAGAATGCGAGCACAAGGCTCAAATCAAGTTGCAGCAAAGAGTCTTCAAGGCTTTTTGTGTTGTAAGCTGCAGTTTTAATGCCATATGTAAGTTTGCCGGGCACGTTGCAAACAAGCCCGTGACGGTGTAAAAGTAACAAGAAATATTGAATAAAAGCCTGTAGACACGCAAAAAAAGCCAATTTGTATAGATGGGAGGATGTCCGGTTTTTTTAAATAAGGCAGGCTACAGCCAATAAAGTGGTAATCAAAGTAGCTAACGCAGAAAGTGCCGTAAATCATCAGTTTATATTATAGGGACAAATCGTCTGTGCGGGTATTTAAAAATAAATCACTATATTTGCAGCAGCTCCATAAGGAGTTAGCGTGTGCTGCGGCACGTCGCATCGCAGGGAAGTCTGTTTGCAGGCTTCCCTGTTGTCTTTTCAGTAGTAGAACTTACCATCCTTATAGAACAACCTGATTTCCCCTTTTTCATAAATCCATACTTCATCGATGTTTTGATTAGGCAAATTCCGTTTTGCCATGATAGCCCTTCTTATAAAACGGTCAGAACAGCCTTTTGTGTTCTTGATTACAATTCTGGAAGATTGCTCCAACCCGTGAGAAATCATGCTTTTTACTTTACTTTTGTTCCATGGCTTGATGAAGCCTTCAAATTCGTAAAACAAGCCATCCACTTCAAAATCCGGGCATTTTCTGTAATATCTGGTATCTATCAAGTTTGCGTAGATACGTTGGTAATTTTTCAGTAAAAAAAGCCGTAAAAGTTTGGGTGGAATGCTAATTCTGTGTATATTTGCATCATCATTAAGGCTGTACCGGTTAGATTGGGATACTCATCAATAATTACTTGAAAACCGAGATTAGTCAGTCCGGGCAATGGCGTGCCGATATGCGCTTGGCGTAGGGTCGGATTACAGAGACGGATTGGCCCTCAAATCTTATTCAGCTCGGAGTTTCATCACATCGCTGGTACAGCCATTTTTAGGACATTGAATTTCATTATCATCTTTTGAATTTATGAAATGTAATGTAGCCGCTAACCAAAGGGCATGGAGTTATGGGAGTAGTTTTATACTGGCTTTCAGAACTTCATGCCCTTTGACTTTAGCAGTGTTTAGCGGTTTGGATACGGAGTAGATAAATATGCTTGTGCCGTTTCTGAACCTTCAAATAGAGCTTTTCAAACACATATCTATGCAAAACGGATTTGTAAAGGTAGCTGCGGGAATTCCCGCAGTGAAGGTTGCCGATTGCGCCTTCAATATACAGCAAATAGAGAATATGATGGCCAAGGCCGATGGCCAGGGCATCGAAATCATCTGCCTGCCCGAGTTGTGTGTCACGGCTTATACGTGTCAAGACCTCTTCCAGCAGCAGTTACTGCTTGACGAGGCTGAGGCATCGTTGCTCAAACTCATGGAGTTCAGCCGCAACCTCAGTATCACGGCACTTATAGGTGTACCCATTTCCTACGGGTCAATGCTTTTTAACTGTGCAGCTGTTATACAGCGAGGCAAAATTTATGGATTGGTTCCTAAAACCTACATTCCCAATTATAAGGAGTTTTATGAGCAGCGCTGGTTTGTTTCAAGTCAAGTGTTGAAGGACGGGGTTGAATTGCGCTTTTGCGGTCAGACAGTGCCCATGAGCAGCCGTCAGCTATTTGCTACATCGCACTGCACCTTTGGCATAGAAATTTGCGAGGATCTTTGGTCGCCAGCTCCCCCCAGTTGCCATTTGGCCCTGGCCGGTGCCGATATCATTTTTAACCTGAGTGCCAGCAACGATCTTATAGGTAAGGAAACCTATTTGCGTCGCCTTGTTGCTAATCAGAGTGCCCGCTTGCTGGCTGGTTATGTTTATGCCAGCGCTGGTTATGGCGAAAGTACGCAGGATCTTGTGTTCAGTGGGCATGCTTATATTTACGAAAATGGCACCCTGCTTGCATCGGGCAAGCGCTTTGCCATGAGCGAGCAGCTGATATGTAGCGAAATTGATGTGGAGCGTCTGCGCGCAGAGCGTCGTGTAAACACAACATTTGCTGCAGCCTATAAGTGCGAAGGCATACGCCCCATGCCGGTATGCGAGTTGGAGCCCTTCCGTAATGATGTGGCTTTCGAACTGACTCGTACCATCAATCCGCATCCCTTCATACCGGCACCCGAAGACTTGGATGCCCGTTGTGAGGAGGTGCTGTCTATTCAGAGCGAAGCACTTGCACGCCGCATAGAGCATACCCATGCCGAAACCGTAATTATAGGCATCAGCGGCGGTTTGGACTCTACATTGGCTCTTTTGGTTGCTGTGCATGCTTTCGATTGCCTCAAACGCGACCGGCGGGGTATTGTAGGCATTACTATGCCAGGGTTCGGTACCACCGACCGTACTTATACAAATGCAATCAATCTTATGAATGCATTGGGGGTAACTATCCGCGAAATTAGCATTGCCGATGCCGTTACACTCCACTTTAAAGATTTGGGGCACGACATGCAGGTGCACGACCTTACTTACGAAAATTCGCAAGCTCGCGAGCGCACACAGATATTGATGGATGCTGCCGGACAAATGAAAGGTTTTGTAGTTGGTACCGGCGACTTGAGCGAACTGGCACTCGGATGGGCTACCTATAACGGCGACCACATGAGCATGTATGGGGTGAATGCCTCTATACCCAAAACCTTTATCCAACACATAGTACGCTGGGCTGCCAAGAATATGGCCGACGAGGTGAGCCGCGTCACCCTGCTCGATATTGTTGATACTCCCATCAGCCCGGAATTGATACCTGCCGACGACGAGGGCAATATCAGTCAGGTAACCGAAGACCTGGTCGGACCATACGAGTTGCACGACTTCTTTTTGTATTATACGCTTCGTTATGGCTTTAGTCCCCAAAAAATACTCTATTTGGCCCGTTATGCATTTAATGGCAGCGGAAACGCACCATTCTATCCTGAGGAGGTTATTCTGAAATGGCTGCGCACCTTCTACCGTCGTTTCTTTACGCAGCAGTTCAAGCGCTCATGCCTTCCCGACGGACCAAAGGTTGGCAGTTGTTCGCTCAGCCCTCGTGGCGATTGGCGCATGCCATCTGATGCGCAATATACGGCCTGGCTCCAAAGTTTGCAAACCGACGAACAGGCTTGATTTGCGCCAGTAGCTTCAACCCACTTTCGACGTATGAAACAATTTATCCTTTTCATTACCTTACTCTTGGTTTTCCCGTTCGTGGCAGCGGCAGACAACTTCATGGTGCGTGTACTGCCCGACCGCCCCGAAGTTTATGCGGGCGACAGTATGCTCGTATCGGTTGTGCTCTATGCCGAGCACCCCATTGCGCAGGCCGAGTGTAAAACCGACTTTCAGATTAAAGGCAAATGCCGGGTGCGGCGGCTTAACATCCATCGTGAAGCTACGGCCGGACGTGTTCGCGAGGGGCAACACATTTATTATACCCTTGTCTGGGCACAATATGTGGTAGCTCCTGAGAAAGTCGGCACGTACACCCTGCCGGCTCAAAAGTTCGACGCAGTGCTGAACGAGGTGGTCAGTATGCCCGACTTCTTCGACCAAATGATGGGGGCACGCCCCGAGTATCGCGAGCATAAGGCCTCGGCAAAATCGCACCCTTTTAAGTTTGAAGTAAAGCCCAAACCCTTGCGCAGCACCATCGAAATGATGCGTCATGGACAGGTGTTGTAGAGTTGTCTGAATGATTGTTCAGCCCCTATAGGCGGACGCTGGAGTTGTTACAACTCTGGCGTCCGCTTTCATTGTTTATGCACTTTTTGCGGCAATAGTTACTTTGTTGAATTCTTAAATTGCGGTTCTAAATCCCTAACAAGTTTTACGTGCGCTGTTGCCCGTGTTAAAAGACAGCAATGAAGGGGCATTTTTCATGAGGCCAGCAGCCCTGCTTTGAGTGTAAGTTGTATTTTTGCCTGCGAAACAATCCAACATATCTTGAATATGAAACGTAATTTGATTACCGCGCTGGCTTTTGCCCTTGCTTTGGGTGTACAGATGCCGGCTCAGGCTGCGACAGCTGTTCCGCAGAATCCCGTAGATTTAACTTTTGCTGCTGAAAATGCAGTAAACTCAGTAGTTTATATTAAGGTAACTACCAATAGCAAAACACAGACTGTTCAATATCGCGACCCGTTTGAGGATTTCTTTGGCGACTTCTTCGGACGTGGTAATGGCGGAACCCAGCGCCGGCAAATCGAAACGCCTAAACGTTCAGGTTCGGGTTCGGGAGTTATTCTAACCACCGACGGCTACATTGTTACCAACAACCACGTGGTAAAGGATGCTGACGAAATAACGGTCAAGATGAACGATAACCGCGAATTCAAAGCCCGTATTATTGGTACAGACCCCACTACCGACCTTGCTCTTATTAAAATTGAAACCGAAGGCCTGCCTGCCATCAAAGTGGCCAACTCCGATGGTTTGAAGTTGGGCGAGTGGGTGCTTGCCATTGGCAACCCCTTTAGCCTTACGTCGACTGTTACGGCCGGTATTGTCAGTGCAAAGGCCCGTTCGTTGGGAGCTACTCCGGGTAGCATTGAGAGTTTTATACAAACCGATGCTGCTATCAACCCTGGAAACTCAGGCGGTGCATTGGTCAATGCACGAGGCGAACTGGTTGGTATCAATGCCATGCTCTATTCGCAGACCGGTTCGTTTGCCGGATATGGTTTTGCCATCCCCACGTCTATTATGAACAAGGTGGTCGACGACCTGCGTAAGTATGGCACTGTGCAGCGTGCATTGCTGGGTATTTCGGGCATGGATGTGTCGGCATTTATCGATGTTGAGAAGGAAAAAGGCAAAGAGGTTGATTTAGGTACGGTTAATGGTATCTATGTAGCCGAGGTCAGTGCCGATGGTGCAGCAGCTGCTGCAGGTCTTGAGGCCGGCGATGTAATTGTTTCGATTGATGGTAAGGAAATCGACAAGTTTGGCGAACTGCAGGAGATGCTGGTAAATCATCGACCTGGCGATAAAATACAAGTTACCTATCTGCGCAGCAAAAAGAAGCATACGGCAACGTTGACCCTGCGTAACATTCAAGGTACCACATCGGCTGTACAAACGCTCGATACCGAGGCCATGGGAGCAGCCTTCCGTCCGCTCTCCGATGAGGAGAAGCGCCAGCTTAACCTGACGCACGGCCTTGTAATTACGGCCATCCGAGATGGTAAACTCAAGGCTGCAGGCATGACCAAGGGACTCATAATCATGAAGGTTAACGACTATACCATGCGTACCTCGGCCGACTTTGATGAGGCTGTAAAGGCTGCCAATCTGAGCACCGACCGTGTGCTTTGGATTCGTGCCAAGACTCAAAGCGGCATCAACAAATCGTTTGCCGTAGAGCTTTCCGACCCCAAGGAGTCTAAGAATAAGTAGAGAATGTTTTTCATTATATAGGTTTATAGTAAAAAGGTGATGAGTCACTCCCCCTGATAGTGGTCAGTAGGGGAGTGACTCTTTTTTGTGTCTGCCTGGTCTGAGGCTTGGCAGTGTAAAGCAACAAGTGCGGGTCGTAAAGCTGTAGGCAGCCATAGCATCAAGTATGGCCCGTAAACCTGGTAACTTCAGTAAAAACGATAGGGGATTGTTAAACTTTTACCACCCGGTGTAAAACATTTTACCTAGCGCCCCGAAAGGTCGTCGGCTGCTGTCAGTCTTTTTCGGTCAGAAAGCGCATAATGGCTGTCATAGCCTGGTGTTGTATTTGCGTTTCGCAGATACATTCAAACGGAAAAGCCATAGTAAAAACGCGATATTTGCGTCCGGCATATGCCACACCGGCACTCTGTCCGTTGCCGTAGGCCAATGCACAAAAGGCTTGGCGCGATGCAGGTTGCAGCACATCGGGACATTGGGCAGCATAGTGTATAGGGTTGGCAAAACGGTAAATGTTGAATTGCGTGTTGAGTCCGTTTACATAGTCGGTTGAGTCGCGGCGGGCCTCTCCATGATATTCAACCTTCAGCACCTCGTTCACAAATTCGCGGTCGGCTTTGTTGTTTAAGTTGTCTGAGCCAATGTAACAGCCACTCACCAGTAGTGCACCTCCAGCGTCGAGGTAGTCGGTCAGTTTGCGGCGCACCGTAGTGTCGAACGTTTTGAAGGGTTTCAGGTTATAAGAGCGGTTGGCTTGCAAGCCGCAAATGTAGTCGATAACATCAATACCAGTAGGTAGTTGTTGTTGGCAAAAGGCCTCCTTGCTGACCGAACTGAATGAGTATTTACCGCTCGAAGCTATTGCTTTGCCGTGAGTTAGCGGGTAATCGAAGGTGTTGCCGGCAATTTCTTTACCAATCAGTTCGTCGCTCGAAAAACCTAAGCTCAAGGCTCCTTCTCCGCCAGTTTGTAAGGCATTGAAATTGAGTTGTCTGCCAGCATAGGCTGTAGTCGACAGGTATGAAACACCCAGGTCGCGTTCCAGGTTAAAGCCCAGCGAATCGCTTGTTTCGACAGGGGCCGGACCACTCAAGCGTGTAAAGCCGTTTACAATGAGCACCCTTTTTGAATTGCCCGGGGCGCTGTATGCAGCAAGTGTTTCGGACGGAAAACTTTCGCCGCCTGCATTGACAGCCGTCAGTTTAAATCCATATACCTTTCCGCGAGCAATGGGTAGCGTGTACTGCGTAATGTTGCCCAACTGTGTGCCATTGTCAAAGCCCTCATTGTCGCATTGGGTGTAGAGCACATAACCAGTGGGGGCTGCAGTACTTTCGAGTGAGTCGGTTGTTGGCTGCCAGCTAAGGGTTACGTGATTGCCATCTTCAGTAAGTTGTGCGGCAAAACGACTGATAGGCAGCGGTTGTACGGTACATTGCTTATTACCATGTTCATAGTTTACAAAATGCAATATCGTTTTGTATACCGAGCGGGCAAGAGCAAACTTAAACAGCGGGTCGTGCCCGTATTTCATATCGGTAAAGTTTTGGTGCGAAAGCATTTCGAGGATGGCCGATGGCACCTCGGGCATACGGGTTTCGGCATAATTGCGGTCCCAGTGTTCGCGACGTATCCAGTTTATTCCAAAACTTTTACCCAGGTTGAGCGTAAGGTCGTTAATAAGCAGCGAGGCAAAGTCCGACGAAGCCTGACGTGAAAGCCCACTCTTGTAAAAGGTGTTGCCATCGGCGTCCTGCGTCGTGCTGATGCTCAAGGAGCCGTATATTGAGCGGTCTGTTCGGAATCCGGCATCGCTGTGAAGGGCCAGTGAGAGTTCAAAGGGCACTTGTTGTCCCTCGTTATAGGGCATGTAAATGCTTCCTCCCCCTAAATAGTTTAGCATGTTTCCACGTGTACGCAGGTCATCGGCATAGTCGTTTTGTCCGTCACTTGTGTTGGCCAGTGTGTCGGGAATACCCGACCAGAGGGCCTGGTAGCGCGCAGCTTCCAAGTAACGGGGCAAACCTGAAGTACCTGCCGTTTGGCGTACGTGTTGTCCCATGCCACCCCCAAAGCGCACGGCATCGGCCGTTACAATGCCCCGGTGGTTGCTGCTGTTATTGAGTACTACGCGTGCTGTAGCATGTTCTCCAGCCTCAAATTCGTAGGTGCCAATATATACCCAGGTACCTCCGCCCATTTGTTGGTTAACCTGGATATTGGTGCGTCCACCCTTGTGGAATACGGTGTAGTGTGCATCAGGAATGCTGTTGGGGCGTGAAGCATAGCTAACGTATACCGCATATTTTCCGCTTTGCGGCAGGCGCGGTGTCCAGCTTGCGGTGCTCAGTCGCGAGCGGCGCTGTACGGCTTGTACACTACGCCAGGTTCCCTGTTTAAAAGGCATTACAGAGTCGTACATCAGTCCCTTGGGATGGGCAAATCCGGTAGCCGGTTTCGAACTCAGCCAGGAAGTTTCGTCGGGGCTGTTTTCTGTGTAGCTGCCATGTGGTTGCAGGTCGTCGTTGTCTATTACAATGCTGTGCGTTTGGTAGTCGCGTTCGCGGGGTGTACACACAATTGCTCCGGCCTTTTCGAGCATCGGAAAGAGGTAGGGATAAACGTACGATTGTGTAAATAAGTCCTCGCGTGTGCAAAAGAGCGCGGGTCTTTGCCATTTCCAACGTCCTTCTTTGTAATAGCAGCCATGGCTGGCCCATATAAAGAGGTGTCTGTTTTGTAAACCTTGTGATACGGTGTAGGGCAACGAGGTGTTTTTAACCCAAGGCTCGCCGGTATAATTAGCCTTACCCCAAAGTCGTGCCTTGTCATTTTGCTGTTTGCGCAGCATATTTGGAATCAGCTCCTCAATGGCCATGTTTTTGGCATTGCAGATAACGAGCCGGTAGGTGTTGTATGGTGCAGGCAGCGAGCGCTGCAGGCTGCTGTAGATGCTCTGAACATTTTGGGGGTTAAAGGGCTGTGCACAGAAGGCTTCGTTGGCATAGATGCGTAACTCATGGCGCTTTTTGTCTGTACGCAGCGAGTCGGCAGCCATGGAGTTATAGGGTTGGTATCCGGTTGCTTTGTAACGGGAAAAATAGTCTTTTACTTGTTGTAGTAACGGGCAGTCTGACAAGGTTGGCGCAAGTTCTTGTGCCGGTAGGAACAAGTTGCAGCAAGTGTATAGTATCAGGAGTAGGGCGGTTCTGTGGTAGTTCATGTATGCGGATAATGAAGGCAGTAAGTTAGTAGGAGTACGAGCTGTAGGCTCTACCTGGTTATATTAAAAGTGACGAGCGATAATCGTGTCCGTACAGGCACTTTTATCGCTCGTTTATATAGAGTTTATAAGCAGTCCTTCATGCTACAAGACTCGCTTTATTTCTTAAGAGAAGCGATGGTTTCCTTCAGTGTGGCAATCTTCGACTCGGCGTCGCTCTGCTTTTTGCGTTCCAGTTCGACTACAGCTGCAGGTGCATTGTTTACGAACCGTTCGTTCGAAAGTTTTTTGAGCACGCCCGTCAGGAAACCTTCCAGGTGTTTAAGTTCGGCTTCAGCTTTGGCAAGTTCTGCCTCTACATCAATAAGTCCGCCCAGAGGTACTGCGTATTCGGTAGTTCCAACCATGAAGGATGAAACGCCTTCGCCTTTAGCCTCTACCACATTAATGTTTCCAATACCTGCCATTTTGAGAACCAAACAGTCGAAGGCTGCAATGGGGTTACTGCCCACTACTTGCAGGTCGAGTGTTTCGCGCGGCGAGATGTTCTTGGCATTGCGAATGGCACGAATGCCTGTCACAACATTCTTCATGGCCTCGGCATTAGCCAAAACTTCGGTATCGCTGGCTTGGGGTGCAGCTATGGTTTGGGGGCTAACCATAATGCTTTCACCCTCTTTGCGCTCCTCGAGGTGCTGCCACAACTCTTCGGTTATGAAGGGCATGAAGGGGTGAAGCAGATGGAGCAGATGGTTGAAGGCTTCGAGTACGGCCTTGTAGGTGTTTGCATCGATGGGTTGTCCGTAAGCGGGCTTAACCATCTCGAGGAACCAGCTTGAGAACTCGTCCCAGAAGAGGTGATACACTTCCATAAGTGCTTCGCTCAAGCGGTATTTAGAGTAGAGGTCGGCCATTTCGGCTGCACTCTGGCGGAGTTTGGCACCAAACCATTCAATGGCCATGCGCGCAGTTTCGGGCTGTTGGGCTTGCTCGTCAACCTGCCAGCCTTGTACCAGGCGGAAGGCATTCCATATCTTGTTGCAGAAGTTGCGGCCTTGTTCGCAAAGAGCTTCGTCGAAAAGAATGTCGTTGCCGGCAGGAGCGGCCAGCATCATACCCATACGAACACCATCGGCACCAAAACGGTCGATGAGGTCGAGGGGGTCGGGTGAGTTGCCAAGCGACTTCGACATCTTGCGGCCTAAGTTATCGCGAACGATACCTGTGAAGTATACATTCTTGAAGGGCATTTTGCCGGTAAACTCGTAGCCAGCCATAATCATGCGGGCTACCCAGAAGAAGATAATGTCCGGACCGGTCACGAGGTCGCTCGTGGGGTAGTAGTAGGCAAACTCTTTGTTAGCAGGGTCTGAAATGCCCTTGAAGAGCGAGATGGGCCAAAGCCACGATGAGAACCAGGTGTCGAGGGCATCCTCGTCTTGACGCAAATCTTCGATTTTGAGGTTGGCGTTTCCGCTTTTTTCCTGTGCCAGTTGGAGTGCCTCTTCGGCAGTTTCGGCCACTACAAAACCACCGGCAGGCAGGTAATATGCCGGAATGCGATGTCCCCACCACAATTGGCGCGATATACACCAATCCTTGATGTTTTCGAGCCAGTGGCGGTAGGTATTTTTATACTTGGCCGGATGGAACTTAATTTCGTCGTTCATTACAGGAGGCAGGGCCAAATCGGCAAAGTGTTGCATCTTGAGGAACCACTGCATGGAAAGTTTGGGCTCAATGGGAGTGCCCGTGCGTTCTGAACAGCCAATCTTATTGTCGTAGTCCTCAATCTTTTCCATCAGTCCGGCAGCCTCGAGATCCTTGGCGATTTGCTTGCGCACTTCGAAGCGGTCCATTCCTACATACATGCCGGCAGCCTCAGAGAGGGTAGCATCGTCATTGAAGATGTCAATGGCCTCGAGGTTGTATTTCTCGCCGAGCATATAGTCGTTCACATCGTGTGCAGGAGTTACCTTGAGACATCCTGTACCGAACTCAATGTCGACATATTCGTCTTCGATAACAGGAACAACGCGTCCTACGAGCGGCACAATAACCTTTTTGCCCTTGAGCCAGTGGTTCTTGGGGTCGTTGGGGTTGATACACATTGCAACGTCGCCCATGATGGTTTCGGGACGGGTGGTAGCAACTACAGCGTAGCGGCCTTTGGCATCCTGATGAATTACTTCGCCCTCTTCGCCGGTTGCACCGCTGCCATCGTCGTTGCTGACGTAGTATTTCATGTAATAGAGCTTGGTGTGCTCTTCTTTATAGATAACCTCTTCGTCCGAGAGTGCAGTTTTGGCTTGCGGGTCCCAGTTGACCATGCGTACGCCTCGGTAGATGAGGCCTTTGCGATAGAGCTCTACAAACACATGAATAACGCTCTTTGAACGCTCCTCATCCATGGTAAAGGCCGTGCGGTCCCAGTCGCACGAGGCACCTACGCGGCGCAACTGCTTAAGGATGATGCCACCATGCTCGTCGGTCCATTCCCACGCATGCTTCAAGAAGTCTTTGCGAGTGAGGTCAGTCTTTTTAATACCCCGCTCAGCCAATCGGTTTACCACTTTAGCCTCGGTGGCAATAGAGGCATGGTCGGTACCAGGCACCCAGCAGGCATTTTTGCCTTCCATGCGTGCATGGCGTACCAAAATATCCTGAATAGTTTCGTTCAGCATGTGGCCCATATGGAGCACACCGGTTACGTTGGGGGGAGGTATAACCACTGTGTACGGCTCGCGGCCATCGGGTTTGGATGAGAACAGATGGTGGTCGGTCCAGTACTGGTACCATTTGCCTTCCACCTCTTCGGGATTGTAGGTCTTAGCTAATTCCATTGTATGATAGGGTATTGTTTGTCTGATTATCAAGAGAAAATTCTGCAAGTGTAAAAAACTTTTTGCAGATTCCTTGCTTTATTGTTTTACATAGGTGCGAGGAGAATACCGGGTCAGGACTTTTTTGATGCATGGCAATCTGTGGTCGTTGTATGGGTCTTTGTGCGCTACCTTCGTACCTATTAGTCTGCAAAGTTACTGCATGCGGCTTGAAGAGCCAAGTTTTTGATAAAAGTTTTTCGTTGTGGCATGCCTGCAACTCACTTTCAAAGAGTTTGCTTGCTTTCTTAGGCAGGATTTAGGTCTGCCAGTCTGCTTTTTGGGGCTGCTTTGGACAATGGAAGGTAGGGGGGAGAAAATAAGAAAGGTGTTTGGAGTCTACGCAAAGTAAAATTGAACTTTTAATAGATTATGTTGAAGCATGCGAGGTGATAGGTGGAATGTTTGATTAATCGTAAAAAACTCAAATATTCTGTTGGGTTCTGTTCCTTTGCTTTTTAGTAGATTTTTTTAATCCACTTAATAGAAATTCTTTGCTTGATGTTGATCGTACCGAACTTCTTTTTTAGCAGAAGTCGTTTTGAAGATTTTATAAAAACAGACTTTAAAAAGTGTTGGCGAGGTATAGATGACGATTACAGCCATGTTCAACGCGCCTTTTCAAGCCGATAAACATGGTCGGGAGGATAGAAAATTGGTCGCACCGATAGAAATATAGGTTGGTGGGCCTGAAAAAGTTTAATATTAGATTGGGTGAGGTATATTGGGGGATAGTTTGGTTGTTGCTCCTAAACTAAAAGAAGGGTCTACCTGTTTTGTTAGATAAGCCCTTGGGTACAATTGGGTGTTTATGCTTTTTAATTTGGTGTAAAGGTACAATAATATTTGGAAAAGGCCTCCTCGTTTCTTTATAGAGAAATAGCAGCGCTCAATATACGATTGAGCGCTGCTGTAAGGGTGAAATGTCTGTGTTGAAACGCAAAACGCCCTTTAAGGAACGTGTGCTCAGTTTTTAGGGAGAGTGTATTTTCCTTTCGAAAGTTCTTTCTGCTTTAATGGAAAAGCATTTCCTTGGAAATATCTTTCCATTCACCGCCTTCGGGACGTATTTTTACCTTTGCATCGTCCCAGTAAGTAGGCCATCCACCGTAGATGCCGCCAAGGAATACCACTTTGATGCGATGTAGTCCCTTTTCGAGCACATGCTGGCGGTTTTTAGCAGAATGGCGCGGTACAGCTGTGAGTGAATTGTCGACTGTTAGTTGTCCGTCAATAAAGAGTTGGTTGTTATTGGTAGAGAATTCGTATACACCTGTTGCAGGAATTTGGATGTATCCTTCGACAATAGCTCCGTAGTCCTTGACGTTACGTACGTTTGAGGGAACCTTGGCCAAGGTGCGCAGGTCTTCGATATTTGTAACAATCGAGTCCTTCACGCTGGGTTCGCTGGTGAGCATCGTGGGGCGCAGGAAGTAGCCTTCCCACTTGGTTAGTTTCAGTCCGGGCTTTGTATCTTTTACTTTCGAAGCTGCTAACGGAGCCTCTTTAGTAAGGTAGATGGTACGTACCGGCGAAAGAATACCACTTGGAAGTACGGTTGCTGTTTTGACCACGGTAGTACGGTCAATCTTGATGGGTTGCGTGTAGGTGGTTGACTGCGCTGTGGGGTTTGTGCCGTCGGTTGTATAGACAATGGTCAGGGGGCGAGTTGTTTTGAGCGAAAGCGTGTCGGTATTGGCAAAGGCCATGTAGTCGAACGAGCCTTCGGGTTGCTCTGGCTGCGGAATGTGGTAGTTTACGTGGCGCAGTTTGAGACGGAGAGAGGCATCGCCATCGACGCGACGCTGGAAGTCGCTAAAGTTTTTGCGTTCGATTGGAGACCATCCTACTTCGGCCAATGCCAGTGCGCGGGGATAGAGACGGAATTCGAGGGTAGAGGCATCGGGCAAATATTCGCTCCAGCAGTTTGCCTGTACACCGAGCACCATTTCGTCGCGTCCGGCTTCGTGTACTTCCTTGGGTACAGGATTATAGTTATATACCTTTTCGAGAGTGGAGTATCCGCCAATTGCACAATTGGGCTCAGTTGCAGCATCGCCCTGGAAGTGATCAAAGTAGAAGCCATGGCTTGATGGAGTCATGAGTACATGGTGTCCGGCTTTGGCCGCTGTAATACCACCTTCCTCGCCTCGCCACGACATAACGATAGCTGTGGTGTCGAGATTTCCCCCTTCGAGTATTTCGTCCCAACCAATAATGGTTTTACCCTTGCCACGCAGATATTTCTCAATGCGACCGATAACGTAGCTTTGCAATTGGGCTTCGTCCTTGTAGCCCTGTTCTTTCATGCGGGCTTGGCAACGCGGACACTCCTTCCACTCTAAGCGTGGGCTTTCGTCACCGCCAATGTGAAAATACTTGGAGGGGAAAAGCGGGGTCAGTTCGTCAATAACATCCTGCAGGAAGGTAAACATTAATTCTTTTCCTGGACACATGACAATGTCTTCAACGCCCCAGATGATGCGTGGGGTTGTGGGCTCCTCCTTACACGAGAGTTGCGGATAGGCTGAGATGGCAGCTAACTCGTGACCGGGAATTTCGAGTTCGGGAATAACATCGATGTGGCGCTGGCGGGCATATTCAACCACCTCTTTGATGTCCTCCTGACTATAAAAGCCCTCATGGATAGAGCCATCGCCTTCAGTGCGGCGTGCACCGACAGAGGTGAGTTCGGGGTATTTTTTTATTTCTACACGCCAACCTTGATCTTCGGTCAAATGCCAGTGCAGGCGGTTGATTTTGTAGGATGAGAGCAGGTCAATTTGCTTTTTAACCGCATCAACTGTCAGAAAGTGGCGGCAGGGATCGAGCATGACACCGCGATAAGCAAATCGGGGTGCATCGGCAATGCTCACGGCAGGAATATCCCATCCTTGCGTAGGTTGTGCTTGAGTGCTTTCGACGGCTGCGGGCATAAGCTGCAGGAGCGATTGCATGGCATAGAAAAGTCCGTGTGCGGTTGATGCCCTGGCCACAATGCGGTCGGCTGTGACATCGAGGCGATAAGCCTCGGCACCTTTGATTGCGGAATCGATAATAAATGAAATGGTACCTTTGCCTTGCAACTTTCCTTTGGACGGGGTATGTCCGGTAGCTGTTTGTATTTTATTGCAGAAGAACTGCATAACTTCTTTAGCTTGGGCATTTTTGGCAGCAACCTTGGTAGTGGCAGGGTCAAAACGGAAACTGCCAGCCTGAACTGTGAGTTGTGCAGGAGTCGGAATAATGTTTATTTCGGCAGTTTGTGCATGGGCTGTAAGGGCACCAAACAGCAAAAGGGCTGATAAGATTCTTTTGTTCATATATAAGTTAGTTTGGATTTGTTATTTCTTCAAGTCGAAGAGGTAGGTAATTTTGGCTACGATGGTGTTGTTATTGGATCGTCCAAAGACGTCTTTCTTTGAGTTCTTGAAGATGTCTGAGAGGCCGTAGTAGTAGCGTCCTTCAAGTAGAATGCGGCCAGCTATAGTGCTGAGTTCAACTCCCAAACCGGCGGTAATGCCATACTCAAACTTCTTTTCTACATTCATGTGGTATTGTTCGAACATTCCGTTGGGGCGGTCGGGGTTACCTTCGGCATCGAGCGTAAAATTACTTTGTTGAGACTTTTCGCCCAGGCAGTAGCCCACTTGTGGTCCGGCCAAAAAGTAACCCATAAAACCTTTATACTCGCGCCCCCAGCCCAAGCGTGCCAATAAGGGGAATTGTAGGTAGTGAATGTCGCGGCGATAAGTGTCGGGCAATGGTTCTGACTGGGCATTGAGTACGTTTTCGCGCCAGCCCAGACGGGTATAGTTAACCTCAAGTTGGAGTGCACAGTAGGTTTTAAAGTACTTTTCGCTTGTGAAGCGTGCCACAATACCAAGGGTTTCGCCGATATGCATGGATTGCTTGATGGTGGGGTTAAAACCTATGGTGTTGAGGGCAATACCGCCCGATACACCAAGGGCGATGGAGTTGCGCCGCTCTCCGATTTGTGCTTGTGCCTCGAAACTGCCTGCCAGAAGCAGCAAGCAGAGCAGGATTTGAAGTGTATGTTTCATTGTTGCGTAAATGAATGCCGACAGCTGCCATTAACCTAAGCGTTGGCGGAGCTGCCGGCTGTATGAGCTGATGTTGGCCAAAAACTGCTGAATATTTAAGACCGGTTATCTATTGGGCTGATAGTTTAATGATTGAGAGGTCGGGTTTAAAGTGCACAAGCCACATACTGCGATTCAGGTAGCCACCGTTGGAACCCACAGATGCAAAGCGCAGGTCGGTTTGGAGTTTAGGCATGGCTGCTACCGTGTTGGGGAGAGGCGACTGGGTGTTGTATTGAGTGCCATAGCAGGCCAATCCGCCTAAAAAGGCATGACTAAAGTCATAGCCAAGTGGAGCCATACGGGGTGAGCAGGAAACCATTGGCATTTTGAACCATTGGGAGTAAGCTTGCTGAAATGCTTGTGCAGCCTGCGTGTGTGGATAATAATAGTTAGAGGCAAGCAGATAGGTGTTGCAGGCATGCATAGCCTGCTTGTAGTTGCCCTCGCTAAACGGAATCCAAGCATCGTAGCCTACCAGCGAAATTAAAGCCTTTGGAAGCAGGCGGTTCAGTTGAGTTACCTTGTCGAGCATTTGCTGCAGCGTAGCTTCAGATGAGTCATCGGGGATAAGTACATATGGTCCATCGGCCTCTTTGAGCGACTGCTTAATTTGAACTGCACTGTAAGAAGTCGGTAACGAAATCAATTTAAAGTTGGCTGCAAGCAATCGGCGCTGCAACTCTACACTAAAGGCCTTTTTGTTGCCATCCAAACTTTGTAGCAGTACGATGGTAGACTGCTTATTAAAACTGGAGATAAAAAGGTCGGTAGCCAGTGATGCCTCGTATTTAGAGGGGGTATTGAGTACAAATACGTTGGGGCGGTTGTTTACTTGAGGTACCTTCGACGAGAAGGGAACTGCTACTTTGGTATCGGCCGATGCTATGGCTGTAACTGCATCGAAGTGTGTGGGGTAGACAGGGCCCACCACAACATGGGGCTTTCCGGCCATGATTGTTTGGATGAGTGGCGTGATGTCGGCATCGGGGGCGGGCTCGTTGAATGTCGAAATCTCTACATTGATGTTGGCATTCTTCAAGTCTTCAACTCCTAATAGCAGGCCGCGGTAAAATTCGATGCTGCGTTCGTATTCAAGTCCGTTGCCAACAATGGGAAGTACAACGGCAACCTTGATGTCTTGCAATTGTGCAAGGGGTGCAGCATGACTGGTAGGCTGTTTGACGGGAATACGCAAAATGGTGCCCTTTTTAAGTTTACTGTCAGCCTCCTGCAATTGCGGGTTGGCTGCAACCAGTTCGTCGATGGTAATGCCATATGCCTTGGCCAGGCTGTACATGGTATCTTTGCGCTTAACAATGTATGAGATGTAGTTACCCTGTTCCTGGGGTTGTTGAGCGGCAGGCACTTTAATTCGTTGTGCTGGCTGGATGTATTCGGGCTGAATGTCGGGGTTGAGGCTCTTTAGTTCGCTAAGCGAGATATGGTAAGCACGAGCAATCGACATAAAGGTATCGCCAGCTTTTACTGTGTACCAGTAGGCTGGTGTTGCATGTTGGTTTTGCGCAGAGGCTTGCACGGATTGCATAAACAGCATACACATACAGCATACAATGGCTCTGTAAAGTGTGGTATTCTTCACAATTTCGGTTTTTGGTGGTTGCTAATTAAGGCAGGTGATGTACAGGTATGCCGCACAGGAAAAGGCATAGTCTGTAAATGAAAAAGTGCCTTCGTATTTTCAATACACCCTTAGCAATAGGCTGAAAGGGAGAGGTATGCTGCAAAAATACATAAAAGATAGCATTTTTGCTTAGACTTAGAAAAGAAAATAGTACTTTTGAACCACTAAAGCAACAAGTTAGACATCAAACATGAAAGGTAAAACGCTATTGACGTGCCTCTTGGCGCTTGCAGCAGCCATGCCTATGGAAGCGCAGAGAAAAAAGAAGACGCCCCGGGCAGATCAGACACAAAGTGTTGAACAATTGATTCAGAATTATCGTTTTGACGAGGCCGAAAGCCTGGTGCAGAAAGAAATAAAAAAAGCCCAAAAGGAAGGAAAAAGTACCGAACGACTCGAGGCCGACATGCAAAGGGCCATATTAGGTGCCGATATGCTGCGCGGTACGGAGCGAGTGGCTTTTATAGACAGCTTCAAGGTGGCACGCAAAGATGTGCTTGCTGCACTCAAACTCTCAGCAGATGCCGGAAGTTTGCTGCCAGCAGCCACGCAATCCGGAAAATTCCGCCAACAGCCTGCTGAACTTGGTTCAATGGCTTGTATAAACGACTTGCGCGACCGTATTTTCTTTTCGGCAGCAACCGAAAAAGGGGGCGTAAAGAATATCCATGCAGCTTACCGTTCGGGCAAGGGGTGGGGAACTGCTGCTATTCCCCCCGGATTGGCTAACGAGGCTGCCGACCAGGATTTTCCCTTCGTTATGCCTGATGGGGTTACGCTTTATTATGCAGCGCAAGGCGAAGGAAGCCTGGGAGGATACGACCTGTTTGTAACGCGCTATAATCCCGAAACTAAGCAATACCTTAAGGCCGAAAACTTAGGTATGCCCTTTAATTCGCCAGCGAACGACTATATGTTGGTTATAGACGAAACGGTTAAGCTGGGATGGCTCGTTTCGGATCGCTACCAACAGCCCGATTCGGCTTGCGTGTATGTGTTCGTACCTAACGAGAGCCGAGAAATTTATGAAGTGAACAACGAAACGCGTGATCAAGTCGTGGCTTTGGCCAAATTGCAGTGTATTGCCGACACGCAGTACGACGAGCAACTTGTTAAAGATGCCCGTCAACGCTTGCGTAAAGTAAGTGAACAGCGTGCAGCAGCTAACGAACGTAAGCACCGCTATGTAATTAACAATCGTACTGTCTACACCAACCTCAGCCAGTTTAAAAGCCAACAGGCAAGAGACTTGGCCAGTCAGTCTGACGAAGTTAAATACAAAATTGAAGAACTCAGCGAAAGACAGGATGAACTGATGCTGAAGCGGGCCACCCAGCAACTTACGCCCAAAGAGAAGGGCATACTCAAGCAGCTGAATCAAAACTTATTGCTCTTGAATGAGCAGTATAACACATTGACCAAGCAAATGCGCATATACGAAAACAAGTAGTGCAGGCAGTTTGCTATAAAATCATACAGGGAGGACAAAGCGCACAGGTACCAATGTAGAGACGTAAGGCAGGTGTGTGCTTTATCTTCCCCGTTTTTCTTTAATTATATACCTTTATCTATCATGACACAGACTCCTATCGCTCCGTCGGAACTGATTATCAACCCCGATGGTAGTATCTTCCATTTGCATGTTAAACCTGAACAGCTGGCCGACAAGGTTATATTAGTTGGCGATCCCGGGCGGGTTCCCGTTGTAGCTGCGCACTTCGACCACATTGAATGCGACATTAGCAGCCGGGAGTTTCGCACCATGACCGGAACCTATTGCGGCAAGCGAATAACAGTGGTATCAACCGGTATTGGTTGTGATAACATAGACATTGTGGTAAACGAAATTGATGCCCTGGCTAACATTAACTTCGAAACACGTTGCGTGCGCAGCGAGTTACGAAGTCTTGAACTGGTGCGCATTGGTACTTGTGGCGGATTGCAACCCTTTACGCCCGAGGGCACTTTTATAGCCAGCGCATTGAGCATTGGTTTTGACGGCTTGCTTAACTTTTATGCTGGCCGCGACGAGGTGTGCGACCTTGATTTCGAAAAAGCCTTTATGGCTCATATGGGCTGGAAAGGCTCGCAATGTATAGCTCATCCTTATGTGGCCCATGCCAACGAGCATCTGCTCGACCGAATAGCCGAAACCGACATGGTACGGGGTGTAACAATTGCTTGTGGCGGATTTTTCGGTCCCCAGGGACGCCAACTCCGTTTGCCCTTGGCCGACCCGTTGGCTAACAGTAAAATTGAGGCTTTTGAGTATCAAGGACATCGTATAACTAACTTCGAGATGGAGAGCAGCGCACTTGCAGGACTTGCCAGGCTGATGGGGCATAAGGCGCTTACTTGCTGCATGGTAATTGCGAACCGCATTGCCGGACGTGCCAATCCTAATTACAAAAACAGCATTGATACGCTCATACAATTAGTACTCAACCGTATTTAAAGGTATGATTGTGTCAGTGAGGTGACTCGTATGATGGCCTTGGCTGCTTTGACCGATTATTAAAACATAGTGGGCCTGGCTACTGCTGAAGCAGTGGCCAGGCTTATTCTGTTGGCAGCAATCCTGCAGTTAAGGGTAACTTTGTGTCACGCTTTCCGCAATGCTGCTTTTAAGTAAGTAAAAAGCGTTCAAAAGTTTTTACATGAGGTGTAAATCATTTAACACCGTTTGTTATAAGCATAATAATATAGTGCAATCAGTAATATGGGGATGGTGTCTGGTGTGTCGGTGTTGTGTGAGTATAGAGAATGTGTTTGCCAAATAGTTTGCATTTAATGATTGTGAAGGGGGCTGACTATTTGGTGATAGGATATTGGCGTAACAATAGGTTGTAAAAGTATAAATAAAGAATAAGGCGAAGCGTTTCACAACGTTTCGCCTTTTGTTTTTAATAGGTATTAGTCCTTAAGGTAAAAAGATTGTTTTTAGGATAACGCTGCAAATGTAAGCGCTTATTTTGGATTGACCAAGCGAAATGCAGAGTATTTGCATAATAAATTTTACATCCTACACCCTAAGATGCTAAACCTGTTAGAATTCAATGCTGATGCGAGCATTCAATTGACGGCCTGTCAGATAGTTGGGTACGGCATATTGCGTGTCGGTGATGTCGGTAACCCAGTAATAAGAGTTGACATTTTCGATGCCAAGCAGGTTGAAGCAGTCAATGCCGATCCAGATGTTTTTGAATGCCGAGGCAAAGCCGCGTCGCAGGTGACGATCTTCGTTATTCAGCAAACGGTAGCTCATACCTATATCAACACGTTTGTAGGCAGGTGCTCGCAGTGTCTGTTTGGAACGTTCGGAACGCGGTGGCCCGAAGGGTAGGCCATCAGCAAAAGCAGCCTTGAGTGTCATGCGCCAGCGCGTAGTTCCGGGAAAGTAGTCAGTAAAGAAGAGCGACACATTGTAGCGTTGGTCGGTGGGACGGGGTATCCACACACCATCTATTTTTTCTTTGGTGCGCATTAGCGAGAATGTGAGCCATGAGTCTGTTCCTGGAACGAATTCGCCGTAGAGTTTAAAGTCGATGCCGGCTGCATAGCCCTTGGCTACGTTGCGGCCATAGTAAACAACTCGTACATTGTCGACGGTATATGGAATAAGGTTCGACAGAGCTTTATAGTAAACCTCGGTGGTAAACTTAAAGGGGCGGTTGGCCATTCGGAAGGTGTAGTCGGCACCCAGCACTGCATGTATGGAGCGCTGCGACTTGATGTTGCGGTTGAGCGTTACAGTAGCCAAACCTGCTGTTAGGGTAGTGTCCTTGAGTTCTTTATAGAATGGTGCTTGGTAGTAAAAGCCAGTAGCTAGGCGAAAGGTCCAATGGTCTGAAAAAGAAGGGAGTAAACCAACCGACACACGGGGTGAAACAAGTGTTTCTTTGTTCCAGTCCCAATAGCTAAAGCGCAAGCCATAGGTCAGGTTAAAAAGTCCGGCTTTGGTTTTGATGCGCCAACTGTCTTGTGCATAAGCTGAAATGCGCGATGAACTGATGTCGGCTTTGGAACGCAAACTATAAATAACCTTGAGAAACTCGGGGTCGTAAGGGAGCGAGTAGCCCATCGAATCGCGCATTTCCCACTCACGTGCATTTTCGTGAATAGTTTCGAGGTTCCAGTTAAGACCAGCTTGAAGAGTATGGCCCGTGAGTTTGGTGCGGAAGCGTAAACCGGTGTTCATTACACGGGCGCGCAGACGGTTACGGGCATGCTCCATATAGGTGCCAACACCAAGTTGTTCCTGCGAGGTAGCCTCGTTGAGCCAGTATTCGCCTTGAATGTCGTAGGTTTCGCGTTCGCGGGTAGCAAACGATGAGAATTGCAGGGCCAGATAGGTATCGGGGTTAAAATGGCGCGTCAGAGTAGCTGCACCGAAAAGGGTTCGGAAATGGTCTTTTTCCTGTCCGTCAAAATAAACCTTGAAGTTCTTGGCATCGTTGATGGTTCCGAATTTTGTTTCGCGGTCTTGGGGCTTAAAGTTGTAGTGGTTGTCTGAGATATTTCCGAGCACCTCGAGCGACCATCGGCGGTTAGGGCGCCATGAAAAGAAGGCTTGGTAGTCAAGAAAGTTTGGCTGGTATTCGCCATCGGTATCTGTGGAGCCAAGCATATATTTGGTTGTTTTGTATCGCACGGAGGTCATAAGACTTACCTTTTTGTTACCCCAGCCAACGTAGGCACCGGCTCCAAGAATGGAGGCTTGAGCTGAGGCTTCGAAGTTTTCGGGACGCTTATAGGTGATGTCGAGCACCGACGACATGCGGTCGCCATAGCGCGCTTCAAAGCCACCCGAAGAGAAACCGATACTTTCAACCATATCCGAGTTGATAATCGAAAGACCTTCTTGTTGTCCGGATCTGACTAGCATGGGGCGGTATACCTCAATGCCGTTCAGATAAACGCAGTTTTCATCAAAAGAACCACCGCGTACATTGTATTGCGATGAAAGTTCGTTGTGTGTTGATACTCCGGCTTGGGTGGCAATGATTTCTTCGATACCATTGCCGGTGACCGAAGGCGAAAACTTCATTTCAGGTTTTGTAATGCGTTGTACGGTACCGGTTTGAACGCCTTGTCCGGTAATAACTGCTGTTCCCAGAGTGCCTTTAGCATATAGTGGGAGCATTACATCAAGGCGAACCGAGTCGGCCGGTGAGCGTAAGAGTCGTTTGCGTGTTTCGTACCCTATCATGGAGTATACCAGACGTACAGTGTCAGCCGAGGTGCACCACAGGCTATATTCGCCTTTCAGGTTCGATACGGTAAGGGCGTTTTGTCCCGTTACACGCACAGTTGCTAGTTCAATGGGTGCACCCTGGTCGTCTTTTATAACGCCAAATATGCGGGTGCGTTGTTGTGCTTGCAGCGCTTCGGGTAAAATGAACAGGATGCCCGTGAGCAATATGTATAAAAAGGGGTGTATAAGCTGTTTCATGATAATTAGAAACGAACAAATGGTTGGTTTATTGTGTATTTGCAGGTCAATTGCCGGGTATTTATACAGGGCTTACGTTGTAACCCAAGGTGTATTTGCGGGATTGCATGTATGTGCAGCGTTGCAAGAGTTGCAGCAGTATCTGATTATTGGTTAGTGACTGGTATGAAGCATCAACGGCGCAACCTTCTTTCGAAAGCTGCGCCGTTGTGTGGGCAAAGATGGATTCGAACCACCGAAGGCGTAAGCCAGCAGATTTACAG
>CALCVT010000002.1 GCA_937906495.1 uncultured Prevotella sp. | reverse complement strand
AGGAGTATCAGACGGTCGGGATAGCCGGTCTGTTGGCTGTTGGCATATTTCAGGCACCGCCCACCGTGGCTCCGTACCAGTTCCACGAGGTAGCGCTCCAATGCCTTTTCGCTCTCCGTGGCGTGGTTGGCTATGCGCCTTGCCGCCACGGCTATGTATTCGTCTTTACTTGCCATTTTCGCAGGGGCGGAACTGACCTCGCGCGCGTGTATCAGTACGGGCATATATAGATATGCGCTTTTTAGGGCCTATTTTTTTACTCAAATCATTCGTCATATTAAATATAGGGATTTTGTGAATCTCAGTTCCGGAACTGCATAGATGCGCTGATACTCAGACTATTCATGCCCGGAACTGAAGCCGGAACTGAAGCAGGCTCTTTTCGCTCAGTTCCGCACTATTCTTAATATATGTACACAAGTGTCAAAATGCTAATTAACTGTTGTTTTAAAGTATTAAGATAAATGCGGAACTGAACATTTTAGGTATCCCTCAGTTCCACCCTCAGTTCCACCCTCAGTTCTGCCCTTAAAGGTTCTCTTCGTCTTCCTCATCAGCATTGTTTTTACAGTACACTTTTTGTTTCCCATACCTCCCCTCAGCCACAGACCTTGAGCCTCCTTTCAGTTCCCACCCCTTGACATCCTTCATCCAGGCCCCGATACGTCGGGCCAGATATCGGTATTCGCGGTCGGTAAGGTCGCGTCCCATGCACTCGCAGATGAACTCCGCGATGCAGAAGCTTGTGCGTGGCTGGCATTCCACACTGGTGAGCGGGTCGGTGCAGCGGTAGTAATCGCGGCGGCGAAAGAGGTCGTAAGTGTGCCAGTCGGCGGGCAACTCACGGTGCAGGAACTCATCCAACAGACCGCGTACCGGGTCGTCGGCATCGTCGTTGTGGCGCTTCTGCCGCTGGCGAGCTTCGGCCTCCATCTCGCGGTCTAAGTACAACTGCTCGCCAGCCTTGAAAAAGTGCACCGCTTCCGCCCAAAGCTGGTCTCGGTCGGCTTCCAACGCCTTGCGTGTGTCCGTCACCCGCCTGCGTCGGGCATCCACCTGAATCACCCAGAAACGGCGGTTTCCGGTCTCACCCTTGAGGAAATACTCCTCGTTGGTCGTGCCGCAAAACACCTGCTCTCGCGGCCAGTCCTCCATCACCGCCCCATAGGGTGGCCGGTAGCGGTCCTCCTGCCGCGAGATGGCAGCCTTCACCTGTTCCACCTCCGATCGCCGCATGCCGCTCAGTTCTGAGAGTTCGAGGATCCAGCCCGAGTGAATCTGCTCCATGCCCTCCTTGCCCTCAAGGGTCGTTACCGAGTCCGAGAACCACTCCCCGCCCATCACGCTGAAGAGCGTCGATTTACCGATACCCTCAGCCCCCGACAGGATGAGGCAGTAGTCGTATTTGCAGCCCGGACGGAACACCCGCGCCACAGCTGCCGTGAAGTGCTTGCGCGTCATGGCCCGCGTCAGGGGCGTGTCCTCCGCCCCGATATAGTCAATGATCAGGCGGTCCAGCCGCGGCTTGCCGTCCCACTGCAACCCGTTGAGGTACTCGCGTATCGGGTGCCGCTTATGTTTGGTGAGCTCCGCCACCACCGCGTCGCGTATCTTGTCCTTGCCCGTGATGCTGTACATCCGGTCCAGATAGTTGCGCAGGTTCGCCTCGTCCTCGTTGCTCCATTGCGTCGCTTGCGGGTTCCAGCACAGCCCGCCCGTAACGCAGGCCTTATGGCGGAACTCGTCGTACCACAGTTTGCCCTTCAGCCAAGGGTCGCCTTCCAGAACTTTTGTGAGGTTCTTGCTCGATGATTCGATGTCACCATTTTTGCGGCCCCTGTCCAGACTGTTCCGCAAGGCCGTGCAGATTTCTTGGTACTTGTCAATCACCCCATCCACCTTGGCCGTCATCACCGGCAGCGCTTCTTCGCTCTGCCAGCCAAGAGCCGCAAAGTCGCGCATGGCATCCGCGTATCGTTCGCCGTCGATCGTTTGCAGCGTCTCCGAGTCGTGCAGGCAGTGGTCCAGCATGGCCTTGTACGAGGGCCGCTTGGTGATGTCCTCCGTGCGGCTCTTCTCGTCCAGCTCGCCATACAGGTGGATGCGCACCAGGTCGAAGGCATTGCACAGCTGCCCCGAGCAGGGATCTGTTTCGTTGTTGGCGTAGGCAAAGCGCGCCTCATCGTACACCACCAATCCCCCCGACACATGGCCCGGAGTGTATGTGTAGCGCTCACTGCCAGCCTCCTCGTACACCTTGGGCAGGAACTTGGCAATCGCCTCGTGGATGTCGTAGGTGCGGCAAAAGGCACCCACCAGCCCTTGCTTGGTGCGCGGATCGCCCGCCTTTTTGATGGCATGCAGCATGCGCGGGGCCTCACTGTCGGCAGTGGGCCAGGTTGAGGCATCGCGAAAGTTGGCATACGTGCCCAGCACGGCATCTACATCGCAGAAAGGCCCGTCCTGCTTGCGAAAATAAAACTCGCCGTCGGCGGGGGTCGAGGGCCAGTACATCAGCCGGGCGCTCTGGTAAGTGGTCGGGTCGAAAGCATCGATGCCCACGGCCTCAGCCACCCGGCGGCACAGCGGCTCGTACTCCTCGGGACTCACATCGCGCGAGAGCGGGAATACCAGGCGCAGGCGGGGGCTCTCGGGCGTGTGCTTGTGGGTGGAATACATCAGCGCAGCGAAGGAATAAGCCCCACACAGCCGCTCCCAGCAGTCGGCAGCACCGTGGTCAATGTCGAGCGTGGCCACCGAACGATAGCCCACCGTGCCCGACTTGCGCAGCCCGTCGCGCAGGTAACCACCCACAAAGCCGCCCACGTCCTTGATAGACGATTGCTGCTCACGGTCCAGCCGCAAGTATTCGGCCAGACTCTCGTTGGTACGCACCGTCGAGGCGCAGCGCTGCACCAGCTCGTCCCAGGTCATTTCGGTATTTTTCCACTTCTTGGCCAAACGTGAGGCCGCGCGGGCAATCATCAATTTACGGCTGTTGGGGGTATTTGTCATGGTCGTGCAGGTTGTTAAGTTGTTTCTGGTAGCGCACCGCGTCGCAGGGACGGCAGCGCAGCTCCACATAGTACGAGCGGTTGCGGGGCATTCGGCAGGTGCGGAGGCTGAAAGGCTCGCGGGCATCATCCAGCAACCTGTAAAGTCGGGTCAGCTGCTGACCGCTCAGCACCGTGCTGACCCTAACCGGTAAATCATTATTCATAGGGCTCAAAAATGATGTGATATTTATCCATATAATAGCGTTCGCTTCCGCACCCACCGTCGAGCGGCCGTCTTTGCGTGTGCTGGTCGAAGTAAAGCGTGAAGGGGTCGTTATCCGAAGTCAGATAGCCGTAGGCCTTGCAAAGGTAGAACATGGCCTTGTAGGTGCGCATGGGGCGCGTCTTGATGCGGAATCTGGTGCGTTGCGGCTCACCTTGCATCACCCGCAGCTTGTCCATCCGAAAGCGCCTTTTCCACGTTCTGACCCGCTTTTCTTCGCCTTTTGGCTTATACATTTTCAAGCGTTCGCACTGTTCCCTTCGCAGCCTTTCGATGGTCTCCGGGCTATGCTTGAGACCAAGGTCAGCCGCGATTTTGTTGGCACGGTTGTGTGTGATGCCGAACTTCCGTTCAATTTCGTGCCCCGCCATATCGGCATAGTGCTTCCGCACGATGTCCTCCCATTCGGGATTCCGCCGGGCCCGGTGCATCAGTCGGTCACCTTTGAGTTTGCGCACATAGCGGTACAAGGTGCTCATGGAGATGCCGAGATGCTCAGCCACTGCCGTACGCGGTCGGTCGTTGAGGTGCTGCCGGATGTAGGTCACCATGTGTTCGGGCAGCGGTGTGCAAGGTTTAGCCATGTCATTCAGTTGTCAGTTCGATTTCTTTGTTGATGTACCACACGGCCTTTTTGAGGTCCTGCAAGGTGTTATCCTTTTTCCCAGCCCGCCACAGGTACTTGAACGCATTGCAGCGGCAGAAATCTGCTACTCTTTCTCTTCCGAAGGCAGCGGTCATTGCTTCAATGCATTCAATGCCGCCTTGGGTGTAGTGTGAGGGTCGGTTGACCGGGTCGCAGGGCTTGGGGTTGTAGGTGGTTGGTTGTTCCATGGGTTTCTATATCTTAGGATTTTATCACTTTAATAATCTCTTTCATGGCTTCGTTCCATGGGATTTCAGCCAAGTAATTGAAGGCTATCTGCATACCATCGGCGGTCTCGTCAGCCAAGCAATCTTCATTACAATCGTATGGCGGGTTTTCACCATCCCCAAAATAGCAGTAATGGCGCTGGTCGCAGTTCATACAATTGTAGTGCTTATTGACGAGTTTCTTGATAGTCGGATTTATTTCGTTCATAGCTGTTAAGTTTACCGGTAATCTCCATTTCCATCAATCACCCCGCGCTGCTGGCGGTCGGCTAACTTCTGCAAGTTCTGGTGGGCTATGTCGTTAAGGTCGAAGCCCAGTTCCATGCACAAGCCCGATAGTTGCCACAGCACATCGCCCAACTCTCCGGCAACGTCCTTGCGAAACTGAAGGATTTCTTCATCGGTAGCGTTGGCATAAAAAACCACATCGTTGCCTTCGATGTGCAATTGCTCCTTACGGATGGCTTTTGCAATCTTGCCCGACAGCTCGCCGACTTCGGATTGCAGGTTGAGAAGCATATAAGAGATGTTGTCGCAGGAATCCATGCAGGTTTGCATGGCTTTTTCTTGATATTCGTTTAATTCCATGATGTTGTAATTATTTTAAATGCGAGCGCCCCACCGGGGTTGCAAATCGAATTTGTTTTTAAGGTTCATACTAAGTGGCCGAAGCGCTCGCGGTAGGTTGTAATAAATAATTCAATCATAAATCTCGCTATCCTCGTAGGACAGGATTTCGTAATCGTCGCCCTTGCAATTCAAAAAAGGGTTATCGCAGTCGCATGCACATTCGCCAAAGCCTAACTGGTATTGCAAGTACTCCAAGGCCTCGTTGTAACTGCCGATGCCGTCCGGGAACCGGAACTCAAGTTCTAATTTGATTTTCATTGTCTCAGTCTTTAAGATAATAGGGCGTGGTATAGCCGGCCCCTTTGAGCGGCAAATCGAGCGCCCAGGCAGGTGGTTGCGAAAACAAGGCCTCCATGGTGGCAGGCTTCAAGGTGGCGGGGGCTTCCACAATAATCTCGTCGTGTACGTGGAACACCGTGTGTAGGTTCTGTTCCTCGGCGCGCAGCAGAACGTTGCCCAATAGGTCGCGGGCAATGGCCTGTACAATGTTTTCGGTGAGTTTGCCGCCATAGGTGCGCAGTGTAGACCATTTACGGCTCGTCTGCTCCAGTCCTTCATACTCAATGATTTCCCGCTCGCCCCATGCTGTCTGTTCCAGTCCGATGCGGGCACGCGGGTAACACAGCGAACGGCCCGAGGGCAGGGTAATAATCAAGCAGCCCCAGCGGCGCTCAAAGCGGATGCCCCGGTTGATGCTGGCGGAATGGCCCCCGCAGATGGCGGCCTGTGCGGCCCGGTCGACCGAGCGCCACAGCTTCACGATGTGCGGGTTGCTCTCGCGCCACAGTTTCACGATGTGCGTCATTTCGTCGGCTGTCAGCCCCAAACGGGCGCCTCCCATGGCTTCGAGTGCCGGCACACCGCCCCCGTATCCTAACGCTAACACCGCCACCTTGCCCCGTTGCCGCAGGTGGGCGTTCGGGCCGTGCTTGGATACCGGCACACCAAACATCTTGCTGGCCGTTGAACAGTATATGTCGCCTCCTTCGCGGAACACATCGAGCACCCACTTCTCGCCGGCCACCCAGGCAATGACACGGGCCTCGATGGCCGAGAAGTCGCAGACATGGAACACGCACCCGCTCTTTGCTATGAGGGCCGTGCGGATGAGTTCACTGAGCACCTGCGGCGGGTTGCCGTAGTTGAGAGCCAACTCGTCGAGATTGCCCTGACGGGCCAGACTGCGGGCGCGGTCGATGTCGGGGAGGTGGTTTTGTGGCAAGTTCTGCACTTGCACCAGCCGACCTGCCCAGCGCCCGGTGCGAACGGCACCGCAAAACTGGAGGAGTCCCCGTACGCGCCCATCGGGGCATACGCAGTCGAGCATGGCACCGTACTTAGCGTTACTCGTCTTGGCCAGCTCGCGGCGGATGGCCACCACCCTGCGGGCATCGGGCCAGAACTGCAGCCGAGACTCGAGTTCGTCGAAGCCCGCTTTGCTCAGGCTCGCCACGGCAAAGCCCGTACGCTCCTTGAGGTATTGCTTGAGCTGGACGGGGCTGTTGGGGTTTTCCTTACCCGTCAGCTCCCGGGCCTCCTGCATCAGCGCCTCGCGGTGCTCGGCCTCGATGGCTACCGCGGCCTTGGCCAGTACGGTGTCGAGCATTACGCCCCGGTCGTTGATGGCCTGATCGGTGAGCCAGAGCTTCCGTTCCCACTTGGGCTGCTGCAGACGGGTGACCTTGGAACGTATCACCTGTTCGGCCCGCACGTCGCGCCTGCAGTACTCCTTGAAGGTGGCCCATTTGTCGGGGGCCTCGTCGGGCTGGTGGGGCTTGCCGTTCTTGGCAGGTCGGCAGAAATAGCGTATCAGGGTCTTGCCCTCCTTGAGTTTGGCCTCATCCGCCGACAAGTCGAGTGCCTTGCCAGCATCCTCCAGACTCAGCGGAAATCCGGTGTGCGCAGCGGCCACCATGCTGCAGTCCCACTGGTCAGGGGGCAGGTATTGCCCCACGGGCAGACCCAACATGCGGCTCAGGCAGATGCGCTCGAAGGCAGCATTCCAGGCAGTTTTGAGCACGTCGGGGTCGCGCAGCGAGCGCAGCACCTCAGGAGGCAGACTTTCGCCGCAGGCAAGGTCTACTACCCGCGGTTCTTCGTGATCGAAGGCATAGGCAAAGAGCAGCACCTTGAAATCGGGGTGTGAGGCGTAGCGGTAAGCACCGCATTTGCGGATGTCCTCGGGGCTGTAGGTTTCGATGTCAATGGCTAATTCTCTCATGGGTTATCTAAGTGAAACAGGTGTTTGCGGTAAGGATCTATGCAGAGCAGTGTCAGTCCGCGAAGTCGGTTTATGCTCATGAATACCACCGACTGCCTGTCGGGTCTGTATCGGCTCATGCAGGCTTTGTAGTAGGGGCATCCGGTGGGGTTGCCGGATTCGACCGAGGCCTTGGTAGGATTGTAGGCGCAGATGCGGCACACGCGGAAATAGCCACCGGGGAGCGCATTGAAAACTTCGGGCGAGATGTGGTCGATGGCTACTGCGATAGGCTGACGACGGCTGTCGGTATTGGCCCTTCGGCCCACCTTGGTGTTCCGCAGAATGCGCAGCATGTCACTGCGGTTTTGTTCGGTCTTTTCCATAATCGGCGGGTATTGGTTTTCCTGGGTTGTGTTCGGTCCACATGGCACAGAACGTCCGCACGGTATCGTTAAGCAGCTTTTGTTTGCTGACGCCTTCCTGCTCGGCTATCCAAGCTACCTGCTGACGCAGGGAGGCATTGGTGCGGAAGCTGATGCGGTCGTTCAGTTCCTCGTTCTGAAAGACCCTTTGGCGCTGCTTGGCCCGTTCGATGGCTTCGCGTTCCAAGGGTGTAAGGTATTCGGTCAGGAAGCGGCGAAGGTCGAGCACATCGAGCACGAGCGGGAAATAATGACCGAAGTCCTTAACGCTCTGCTCCCGGTATGCGCCGTTCTTGCCGATGGTGGACATAAAGAAGGCTGAGAACTCGTCGCGCCGCTTGATGAAGGCGTTCCACCTGCGTTTCAGCTCGTGATTGTACAGGCCATATTCGGAGAAAATGTCGAAGACTTCGAAAAAGAGGGTGCCGGCCATGTCGCTGAGCAGTTTGCCTCCAATCATCAGCCGGCAGGCACGCTCAAATTCTTCGGTATTGTCACTGAGTCGCTGGCGTCGGTCGGCGTTGATGCGGTCTATTACCTGTACACGCTCCTGACGGGTGCTGTTGCTGTCGTCTAACTGCACGAAAGGCCGGAGCGGGGAGCGGAGGTCCGACAGACGGCGGGATTTGATTAATTTATTATTCATGGGGGTGGTTTTTGAACAGGGGAACCGCGGTAGAGGCGTGCCTTCGGGGTTCCCCCGTGGGTGTTAGGGTTTGGGCTGGTGCCGGTTCTTGCGGGCAATGCGTGATGTCTCGATCATGCGGGCCAGTCCGATAAGCATAATAAGCAGTAAAATCAGGCCCGCCATCAGGAGCAAAGGGGCAAAGGCTACCAGCCAGGAGCAGGGGGCAAGGCCCGTCAGTTTAACAAAGGCAGCGGCTATGGCCCATACAAGGGACAGAACGCCTGCACCCGAAAGGACCATCAGAGCGCCCGCAGCAATCTTATAAATCGTCATCGTCTTCATCATCAAATACCACTTTTGCAAATTCACTCTCAGCGCTTGTCTGACCCCCGAGACGTTCACCGTCGGCGGTCTTCATAACGTGGTTAAGGCCTGCAGCGATGCCCCGGTTACCGCTCACGTCGTAGCCGTAGAAGGTGACACTCACCACGGCCCACATACCGGAGTACACTTCCTCGGCATCCATAATCAGTGCGCGGTCCTTATCAACGACACCGGGGCGTGTGCTCGACTTGGCGTTGATGTACCAGTGGTCCTTATAAACAGGATCGTCCTTTTCGTCACCGTCGCGCAGGGCAAGGTCTAACTTCTTGGGCAGCTTGCCACCCCACTTGCCGGCGATTGCGGTATTCTTGGCGTGATCGATGGCGCGGTTCAATGCGTCAACGGTGGCTTTATCGCTCTTCGGGATAAGCACGTTGGTCATATACTTGCCGTTTTCAGGGGACCCCTCGGGGTCATACTTGGCAAAGAGGTGGGTGTAACTCAGTCGGCAGGATCCAAAGATGACGCGGTTGTCGGTAACGATAGGTTTGATTTTTTTCATTGGGCTAAATCGTTTAAAGGTTGATATTTTTAAATTCAGCGACCGCGCCGGTCTCGATGGCGGGGCGCTTGTCGGTTTCGGGGACAAGGGTGGGCTTGCCTTGAGGCTTGTGGATAAGCCCCTCGGCCAGTTGGGCAAAGGCTTTCTTGCCCACGGCCTTTTCCAATTCGGTGAGGCTGCGCAGTTCGGCGGGCTTCATGTATTGCTCTTCGGCCAATTCGGTGCCGGTCAGACGGTTGCGCAGTTCGTCGGGGTTGGTAATAACGCGGACGCTGCGGCCCTCTACGACTTTATAGCCGGGGTACTCGGTGCCCGCCAGAGCCTTGGCCAGACATTGCTCCTCAACGCCTTGTATCCAGGTGCGGATGACGGGCAGCATGGGCAGTACCTTGGCGGCAATTTCCAGCGGGCTCATCAGTTGGTCGGCACTGTCGGCCTGTGCCTGCAGGCAGCGTTCGGCCAGGGCGCGGCACTCGGACTTGGCCTTGCAGAAGCGGCACCAGTCGCCGGGCACCACATCGCCCGTACCGCGGTAGGCCTTCGAGGCCTGCGGGCGGAGTACGTTCTGCGCCCAGTCGAGCAAATCGCCGTGGTACATCTCGTAGCCGCTCAGATGGGCCAGACGGGGTTGAACGATCGTCATGCGGATATTGTCAATATGGTAGAGGTCGCTGAACTCCTCGTAAGCACCAAGGGCATAGATCATCATTTGCGGGTTTTCGACGGCATCCACGCGTACGCCCTTGCCGTACTTGAAGTCAATAACTTCCATTGTACCGTCGGCAATGATCAATGCGTCGGCAGTTCCGAAAGCATTGGGCACATAGCGCTCAAAGCTGAGGCGTGTTTCTACAAAGAGGCGGGCGTCGGGGGTGCTACTGCGGGCCTCAGCTAAGCGTTCGAGTACCAGGGCGACATAGGTATCGGTGTATTCGTCCATCTCGGCGGCATAGTACTTCTCACGGAGTTCCGCAATCTCCTGCTCTTCGTCTTCGGTGTTCGTGATGCCGATGGCGCGCTTGAGCTTCAGCGCACAGTAGGCATGGGCTAAGGTTCCTTCGGCAGCGAAGTCGCTGCCACGGTCTTCAAAGTTTTCTTCAAGCCTCGGGGCCGGGGTGCAGTGCAACCAGCGGTGGGCTGAGGAGGGGGATAGTAAGGCGTGTTGTGACATGGCGAATTTTTAGAAGGGTAAATCATCTACACCAATGCTGCCGTCGGCCTTCAGTCTCAGACGATCCAGATATTCGATGAAGGGGGCACGCTTCGTTTCTTCGAGTTCGCTCGGTTTGGCTGCTCCGAAGGTGGCTGACACGTTTTTGAAAGCTGCCGTGAGCGCACGGTGCAGGGCCTTGGCCTTCGGGTCGCCCTGTCGGTCGGCATAACCGGGGCCTTCGATGCGTTCGCGGGCACGCTCCATGGCTTCGCGTACCTGTGTGGCCGTCGGTATGGCGGGTACTTTCGGTTCTGCGTCCTTCGGGGCTTCAGGAACGATTTCCGGCTTTTCGGGAACGATTTCCGGCTTTTCGGGAACGATTTCCGGCTTTTCGGGAACATTTGCTGTTTGCCTGTCATTTGCTGCAGCAGCCCGCTGGAGGTTGAGCGCACCAGTCAGGAAGCCAAGCATGTGGCAGAGGGCGGGGGTGGCGTCTATGAGCAGACGCACCGTGATTTCGTGTTCGGTTTTCATTCGGTTAATTTTTAGCTGATTAGTAATCGGAGTTGAGGATGTTAGAAATAAAGGGGATGCGGTTGCGGTTGTGCCAGTACACGAGCAGGCGGTAGGCGAGGAAGAAAGAGCACAGGGCCACAGATTTGGCAATCAGATGGAACAGGAGGCTGGGGTGGTCGGCCATCAGACCAAGTACACCGAGGCTCCACAGCAGGCTCAAGATAACATATCGGTAGTTCATAAGGCAAGGGGTTGAGGGGGTTTACATTCTTTGCCAGAGGCGGAGCAGTTCAGCACCTGAAAACACCCTGCGGTTGCTGATGCTGCTGATCCGGTAGCGGACGAGCTTCAGTTTGGTGTATTTCCATAGGGTGTTGCGGCTGATGCCAAGCAGTTCGGCGGCCTGACAGGTGGTGTAGGTGCCGCTCGGGTTGATTTGGGGATTCGGGTTTCTCATGATGTTTCTTTTTAGCGGTTTTACTTCTTGTCGGGAAATAAGCCTTCCACGGGCACGCCCAATTCTTTAGCAATGATTTGGCGGCATAGCGGGTCGGGGGTCTGCCGTCCGCTGATCCACATGCGCACGGCGTTTTCACTTCGCATCGTGGCTTCGGCAATGCGCCGTATAAACGCCAGACGCGGTGGTACGGGGTCGATTGACCGGTAGATGTCTTTAAATGTCTTGGTTTGCATGATTATTTTTAGGAGTTCTTATTGGTGGCATTCGCGCAAATTCTGTATATTTGCCGCAAGCGATATACGCGGGTGCGCTATTTCGTGTTTGCGAGGGCAAAGATAAGAAGTAAAATTCTTATTGAAGTAATAAAACAAGAAGAAAAGCTCTTAATATGGTGTTTTTTAACTAAAGTAAAGAACTAAATAAGAAGTATGGATAAAAAAGGAAGAATCAACGAAGCTTTTCAGTTTCTGAAAGCCCGGGGCGTAGTACATACCCAAAAAGACATCGCGGCAGCGATGGGTGCATCCCCATCAAACATATCGAGCGCTCTAAAAGGGGTAGATACTGTGCTCACTGATAATTTTATAATCAGATTCAATAAGGCCTTCAACGGTGTGTTTAGGGATTCCTGGCTTCTCACGGGCGAAGGCGAAATGCTAAACACCCCCTCCGCCTCAGCTCCAAAAGAAAAAAGGGGAGCACTGACACAGACGGTGCAGTACTTCCCGGAAGTGGAGGCCACAGGTGGGCACATGGATTTGTATGAAGACAGAAAAGAAAATTCGGTGAGTCTGGAAATACCTAAGTCGTTCGATTGTGACTATGCACTGAATCTGGCAGGGGATAGCATGGCGCCCTTGTACAACCCGGGGTGCATTATCTTGATTAAGAGGTGGACTGAGCGCTTTATCGAATACGGAAGGGTATATTTAATTGTGACAAAAATGGGGAATCGCATGGTGAAGTATATAAGGCCCGCAAGCGATGAGGCTTATATAATATGTGCATCCGAGAATCCGGCGTACCCTCCCTTTGAGGTGGCCCGCGAAGACATATTAGCCCTCTATGCCGTGAAGGGCTGCATCTTCCAGCATTCCATGTAGAATATAAAAAAGCGTGAAGACATCCCGATCGGGAAATCCTCACGCTAAGAACGTCAAGCAAGTATTTATAGGGACTCGCATTTGAAAACCCCTAAATCTTTAGTTTAGCGGTAATTCACCGCACCTCGATAGACAGCAGCATCCGTCCAAAGGTGTGCAGGCCCTCAACAATTTTTACCCCCTGTTCGGGACGAGGACGGCTGCGACCGGCTGCATAGTGGGCTAATTGTTTCTGATTGATGCCCGTGATGCGCTCCATGGCTGCAAAGGTCATCAGGCCTCGCAAGTAACACAACACGGCACGAACATCAAACACGTATTCCAAAGTCCACTCACCATCGAAGACCGGCGGGTAAACCGTCCCGTCAGCTCGTGCGCAGTCTAAGTAAAAAGAAATGCTTTCGGTAACCGAGGCCTTGAAGCTCTCAAAGTCGCCCTCAGAAGATACCACCCACCCGGGTAGCAGCGGGCAAGTGCCGCACAGCCCATTATCGGTTGGCGCAGTAATAATACAAACAGAATCCATAGATAAAATATAGTAGTATGTGATTTTTATGTGAGCCATCTATCTCGGCGGGAACTTCGGGGCCGAAGCCCCGGTTCCTAAGTCAGAACTTGATGCCTGCCTGCTCTTCAATGCTGCGGAGTAAAAAGCCCCACACATCGTCGCTCGGCTTGCCGTTCACTGTAACAGTGCCTTTCTTGTTGGGATGCTTGAGTTGGCGGTGGCTACCTTTTTGGCGTACAACCTGCCAGCCTGCATCACGTAACATGGAAAGCACAACAGAGATTTTAATGGCCTTCATAGAAAATGCTATTAGTTAGTACTTATTTTTAACGATACAAAGATAGTAAAAATACTACGAATACCCAAATAAAAGGCCCAAATAATAGTGCTATTACTACGATTTTTCCTATATAAGCCCCAAGGGCTATAAAGTAACAAGTAAAAGCCAAACACCCAAGAACCGCCTCCGCGTGTGCAGAAATGTGCGAACCGTGCGCAAATTTCCGGCCAAATATTTCGAAAGTGCTGATTATCAGTCTGTAAAATGTTAATTCGTTCTGCTTTGGGAGCAGGGGGTCGTGGGTTCGAATCCCGTCGCCCCGACACAACAAAAAGAGCGGTTTTTCAGTTGCTTAAGGCTGGAAATCATGCTCTTTTTGTTTTTTAGTTGTTGAGCTATTCAATAATGCCTCATCAATATGCCTCAGAAGACAAAAAGTGAGGATAAGCAGGCTCACCCTATAAATAAGTTGAATGTACCATAAAACCGCGTAGAGATGCCATTGTCCTGCCGCAAAACATGCCGCAGACTTGTTGTAACGACTACACTGGTAATAGCACATTGAAGTTTGTTTGCGGAAAGGAGTTATAAATATGTCTTAAGTATATTGCTGATTTGTGCAGACCTTAGGATAGAAAGCCCTTTTTCTTTGATTTGCCGGACGCGCTCGCGGCTTAAGTGTAATTTGGCACTGATTTCTTCCAATGTAAGCTCGGGCGAGTGAATCCCAAAGTATAGTCGTATGATGGTGGCTTCTTTTTCGGGAAGCAGGTTGAGAGCGTGTTCAATTTCCTGCGAAAGCGATTCAGAAACCAGGTGCGCATCGGTTTCATTGTCATCGTTTCGGGCAATAAGATCGAGTAGGCAAATATCTTCGTCCTCTACAACAGGTGCGTCAATCGAAGCATGCTTATCCGACATCAGGAGAATTGTATTAACTTTTTCAGTGTTGATATTTAGGGCATCTGCAACTTCTTCTGCAGAAGGGGTGCGTTCGTGGAGTTGAGTAAAATTGTGTAAATAGCGTTTAACTCGTGTAAGTACGTTTAATTGGTTAGATGGAATGCGAACAAGGCGACCATTGTTGGCAAGTGCTTGCAAAATACTTTGACGAATCCACCAAACAGCATACGATATAAACTTGAATCCACGTGTTTCGTCAAACTTTCGGGCAGCATTTATCAAACCGACATTACCCTCGTTAATCAAGTCGGTAAGCCCCATCCCTTGTCCCTGGTATTGTTTGGCAACCGAAACGACAAAACGGAGGTTAGCTTTGGTTAGTTGTTCCAGGGCTTGTTCATCCCCAAGACGGATACGGTGGGCCAATGCAGCTTCTTCGTCGGGCGATATAAGGTGTTCGTGGCTTATGTCTTGTAGGTATCGTTCAATTATTTCGTTCTCACGATTGGTAATGTTGGGGCTTATCTTTAATTGTCTCATGGAAAAAACTTAAGGTTTACTGCCCAAAAATAAAATATTATTGTAAGTATGCCAAACATTTGGTGTGTTATTTTTGAAATGTGTTGATTAAAAGATATTTTTATGCTCTTTGATAGTGAAAAATGATAGTATAAACTGCTGTATATGGTTGCAGGCTTAGCTTGTGTATGCCGTTATTCAAAATATAGATGCAGATAGAAAAAGAAGACAGGATGGGGGAGTAAGGTACAATAAGACAGTTGCGTATTATTTAATAAAGTTGAAGCTGTTGAAATCTTGAAATAGAGCGAGGAATTTTGAATGATTATTCGTATCTTTGCGTTAATTTTATAAATGTTGTAGCTGTGCAAAGTATAACATGTAGCGTTGACAATATGTGTTATACAAAGCTGGATATGGCACGCTTTGCTCATATTGCTAATTTATTCCATCTGTAGAACATTTTGTATGAACCGATTATTAGTAGCCTTCGTTGGCGTTATAACCATTGGGAATATGTTGACACAGCCCGTACAAGCCCAACATATAGTTACACAACGGCAATTGAACCGCATGATAGCAGCAAATACTGATAGTATTCAGCAGATATCTCAATATTATGCCAGTTGTTTAGATTCGCTTTCTTATCAAAATCGAGATAGAGAGAACGTTGTTACAAATGTATTGACCAATCCGTATTATGCTCCGATATTGGGAAACATGACACTCTACAATTCAACAATTAAACGAATGATAGGTAGAATAGCGTCTCCGAAAAAGCATGAAGAAAGTCTTGTTACCTCTAAGCATATTTATCAAATATGTGATGAGTCGGATCGTTATCTGACAATGGTTTATACATGTTACCCATGGTTGGTAAATCATCAGGAAGCAGAAGCAGGAACACTCAATCTTGATACGCAAATTCGTGAAAGTGTAAAGCCTGAAATAACTTTGACAGAACGCTTTACAGAAGAGCCCGATAATAATGTGTTGCCGCAGGTGATGCCTATTGATGATGATATGAATATTATAGTGCGCAAACCCAATTTTTGGACATTTAAAACCAATTTTTCGTTGATGTTTACCCAAAATTATGTAAGCGATAATTGGTATAAAGGTGGTGAGAGCCACAATGCTTTGTTGGCAGCAACGGTAATAGAGGCTAATTATAACAACCAGCGCAAAGTAACGTTTGACAATAAGCTAGAAATGAAATTGGGCTTTCAGTCATCCCACAACGATAAAGAACATAAGTATAAAACCAACTCAGACCTTATTCGATTAACTAATAAGTTGGGGCTGCGAGCCAGCAAACACTGGTATTACACCATGATGTTGCAAAGTTGGTCACAATTCTATCGGGGATATAAAGCTGATGATCCTGCTATTTACTCGGACTTTATGTCTCCTTTTGAGTCGTTGCTCTCAGTAGGTATGGATTACCAAATGACAACTCAAAATAACCGCTTTAAGGTTAATGCAACGTTCTCGCCCATGGCACTGAAATTAACCTATGTATCGCGACCTAGTTTGGTCAGTGCTTTTGGTATAGACAAAGGTAAACATACAAAATGGGAAGTGGGTTCGAATGTAACCATCAACTATACATGGGAAATAGCTAAGAATATTAAATGGGCTGGCCGAATTTATTATTTTACAGATTATAACAAAACGCAAGTAGAGTGGGAGAATAACTTTAATTTGGCTATCAATAAATATTTGTCAACCAGTCTATTCCTGTATCCCCGTTTTGATGATAGTAGACAGCGAGAGCCTGGCGAATCTTATTTCCAATTTAACGAATTGCTGAGTTTGGGACTGAATGTGAATTTTTGATATATAATAAGAGTGGAAATCACCAAACTTTGCTTCTGACTCGACAAGGGGTTGAGTTGGAAGCAATTGATTTTGTGGAGAATGGTGAGGCAGAGTTGAGAATATCTGCAATGATGATATCCGATTTGCACATTTGAAATATGAAGAAGTGTATTCAAAATATGAATGTATTCTTAATTGTAAAGTCAAGTTTTAAATTACATACTCCGGAAGTTTGATACGCATAAATATTTTAACGCGATAACTTGGCGATTTGCTACTTAGGTATCGAAAAAAAGTCATATCCTTGCTTATATAAAAACAAATCTTTATTTTTGCAGTGGAACAGCAGCGAGACGTTCCGAGAAACGTGCGTAAATAGATTGTATAACTGAATGAAAAATCAATTAATTCCAAAATTATATTAACCATGACAGACCAAAAAAGAGTATATACGTTTGGTAATGGTAAGGCTGAGGGCCGTGCCGACATGCGTAACGAATTGGGTGGCAAGGGTGCTAACCTTGCAGAGATGAACCTGATAGGTGTTCCTGTACCCCCGGGTTTTACCATCACAACAGATGTTTGTAACGAATATTACGAAGTTGGTAAGGAAAAGGTCATTGAACTGCTTAAGGCAGAGGTAGAGAAGAGTTTGCACTTGGTAGAAGAACACATGTGCAGTAAATTTGGCGATATTGAAAATCCGCTTCTCTTGTCTGTACGTTCTGGTGCCCGTGCTTCTATGCCCGGTATGATGGATACCATTTTGAACCTTGGCTTGAACGATGAGGTTGTAGAGGGTCTTGCTCGCAAAACAGGAAATGCACGCTTTGCTTATGATGCATATCGCCGCTTTGTTCAAATGTATGGTGATGTGGTTCTTGGTATGAAACCGGTAAACAAAGAGGACGTAGATCCCTTTGAAAAGATTATTGACGAAGTAAAGAAGGCTAAGAACGTACATCTTGACAATGAACTTGATGTGGACGATTTGAAGGAACTCGTTCGTCGCTTTAAGCAAGCTATTCTGGAACAGACCAAGAAGGAATTTCCCGCAAATCCCATGGAGCAACTATGGGGTGCCATTTGTGCCGTATTTGACTCTTGGATGAACGAGCGTGCTATACTCTACCGTAAGATGGAAGGAATTCCTGCAGAGTGGGGTACTGCCGTTACAGTTCAGGCTATGGTGTTTGGTAACATGGGCGATACCTCGGCTACTGGTGTATGCTTTAGTCGTGATGCAGCTACGGGCGAAGACTTGTTTAACGGTGAGTGGCTCGTTAATGCGCAGGGTGAAGACGTTGTGGCCGGTATACGTACGCCGCAGCAGATTACGCTCGAAGGCTCTCGTCGTTGGGCTGAATTGCAGGGAATCTCAGAAGAGGACCGCAAGGCAAACTATCCTTCAATGGAAGAGGCAATGCCCGAAATTTACCGCCAGCTCGATGCTATCCAAACTAAGTTGGAAGAGCACTACCATGATATGCAGGATATGGAGTTTACTGTACAGGAAGGTAAACTTTGGTTCCTCCAAACCCGTAATGGTAAGCGTACCGGTGCAGCAATGGTGAAGATAGCAATGGACCTGTTGCGTCAAGGCATGATTGACGAGAAAACCGCTATTATGCGTTGCGAACCTCAAAAACTCGACGAACTCCTTCACCCGGTATTTAGCAAAGAGGCTCTTTCTAAGGCCAAGGAGTTGACTCGTGGTCTTCCTGCAAGTCCTGGTGCTGCTTGTGGACAAATTGTATTCTTTGCGGAAGATGCTGCTAAGTGGCATGAAGATGGCCATAAGGTAATCATGGTACGTATTGAAACCTCGCCCGAAGATCTTGCAGGTATGGCTGTTGCTGAGGGTATCCTTACTGCCCGTGGAGGTATGACTTCGCATGCGGCAGTAGTTGCCCGTGGTATGGGTAAATGCTGTGTAAGTGGTGCAGGTGCTATTAACGTAGACTATAAGAAACGTACTGTTGAGATTGATGGCGTTCTCCTTCGTGAAGGCGACTATATCTCGCTGAATGGTACGAATGGTAGTGTATATAAGGGTGCTATCGATACGCAGGCTGCTGAACTTTCAGGAGACTTTGCAGCCTTGATGGACCTTTGTGCCAAATACACTCGTTTGCAGGTTCGTACCAATGCCGATACACCGCATGATGCACGTGTAGCTCGCAGTTTTGGTGCTGTAGGTATTGGTCTTTGCCGTACGGAGCACATGTTCTTTGATAGCGAAAAGATTGTGGCTATGCGCGAAATGATTCTTGCAGAGGATGTTGAAGGTCGTCGCAAGGCTTTGGCCAAGTTGCTCCCCTTCCAGAAGGAAGACTTCAAGGGTATCTTCCGCTCTATGGACGGCTATCCTGTAAATGTTCGTTTGCTCGATCCTCCTCTCCACGAGTTCGTTCCCCACGATCGCAAGGGCCAGGAAGAGATGGCTCAAGCCATGGGCGTAACCGTAGAATACATCCGTCAGCGCGTAGAAAGCCTCTGCGAGCATAACCCCATGCTTGGCCATCGTGGTTGTCGCTTGGGTAACACCTATCCCGAGATTACGCAGATGCAAACCCGTGCCATCCTCTCGGCTGCAATCGACTTGAAGCGCGAAGGACTCGATCCTCATCCTGAAATCATGGTGCCTCTCACTGGTATCCTCTATGAGTTCGAGGCTCAGGAAAAGGTAATCCGTAACGAGGCTGCCGCTCTCTTTGCTGAGGAAGGTATCGAAATCCCCTTCAAGGTAGGTACGATGATTGAAATTCCTCGTGCAGCATTGACTGCCGACCGTATCGCTTCGCGTGCAGAATATTTCAGCTTTGGTACGAACGACCTTACGCAGATGACATTTGGTTATTCGCGTGATGATATAGCTAGCTTCCTCCCCGTTTACATCGAGAAGAAGATTCTAAAGGTAGATCCCTTCCAGGTTCTCGACCAAAATGGTGTAGGCCAGCTTATTGAGATGGCTGTAGAAAAGGGACGCTCAGTACGTAATGAGTTGAAGTGTGGTATCTGTGGTGAACATGGTGGTGAACCCACTTCTGTGAAATTCTGTCACAAGGTAGGTTTGAACTATGTAAGTTGTTCGCCTTTCCGTGTGCCTATAGCACGCCTTGCTGCGGCGCAGGCAGCTGTTGAGGAATAATCGACAGATAATTAAATAATTGTTTTAGGCTGTAATGCTTTGGATTTCAGGCATTACAGCCTAAACTGTTTTTAAGCGGTTCGTACACTTGACATCGCTTTG
>CALCVT010000001.1 GCA_937906495.1 uncultured Prevotella sp. | reverse complement strand
GAAAAGCCTATTGGCAGAGTTAAATATGCGCTATTTTAATTCCGCCAACAGGTTAAAGTTATAAAAAATACTTGTTCTTTTCTTTTATAACGGGGTTTCTGTTCTAATACAAAAAAACGGGGCGATTGTTTTGTTTACTGAAACTTTTAATGGTACTTTTGTGGCTAAACTTTAAAAACAGAATGTTATGGTGTATCGCCACCAGGCATTGTTTATGCATTAGAAATTTCTGCTTTATGATGATTCAAATACCGTTGGTTTCGCAGTCTTGTCTGTCGTTCGGCCGGCTTCGTCAGTTGCTGGGCATCGATAACCTCGTGCTTCATATGGGTCCGGATGAGATGCCGGGCACCTGGGCCTTCTATTGCGAAGGCATGTCAGTGACACTGTTTCTCATCCAGCAAACCGACAATGGTTATCTGCTGTCGATGGATGGTCTGGCTTCGTACGACGATTACCGCTTTCTGCCTTACCTGGTGGATTCGTTGAGCCTCTGTCTGAACAATGAACCTTTCACCAGCGACGGCTGCTCAGCCTATGAGCTCTACAACGAGAACTGGGTGGCGGATACCATGGGCGAGGAGGTGGCTTACCTGAAGTGTTATCTGCAGTTGGGACTGAAGTATTACCTTTCGCTGCCCATCCCGTCGACCAATGTCTATGTGGATGTCGCAACTTTGCGTTCGGTGGGGGTGAGCATCCATTCGGCTACGCCCCGCATCTACGGTTATGTCCATTACCTGCTGCGTGCCAATCGCCTTCCGTGTGACGAGGAGGTGGATAATGGTCCGGTTGAGGGGGCAGGTGAAGTGGAGGTGGATGTGCCGCAGCATCAATCCATCGGCACGGTGCTTTCCTGGCAGACCGACGGCTCGGAGGCTACCGAGAGTTACGGGCGCGAGGATGTGGAACTGTTGCTGCAACTGGCCGAGGCTTACCGCCGTGGTGAGCCTTGCGACGGGGTGGTGCTGAATGATATTGCTACGATCTATGAGCACGGCATCGGGGTGGAAGCGGATGCGGAAGTGGCGGCGCACTGGTACCGCGAGGCCATCCGCCAGGGCGATCATACCTTTGCACCCACCAGTTTGGGCGATCTGTATCGCAAAGGGGCTGGCCGGATAGCGAAAGACTTGCATCGGGCTGTGGCAGCCTACCGTCAGTCGGTAGATCCGTATGCCTGGTACCGGCTGGGGCAAAGCTACGAGGAAGGCTGGCTCAGCACCCCCGATTTAGACAAGGCCATGGAGTATTACCACCGGGCAGCGGCCGTGCATCATCATTTGGCGCTGAAAAGGTTGGTGCTGGAACATTGAGCTGTTTCTGCATTCCTTAAATAATTATCTTAAATCGTAATTACTGGGATGTTGCTTGAAGAAAATTGCTCTGTAGAAGAAATCTGTAAATATAAACTGCAAGCGTTTAAAGATCATCTGGATAGTATTTCCTACAGTCACGCCGTAGTAGTGTTCGGGAGTAAGGTCAGTGGCCTTAATTTTTCAAGGGTCCTGTCCCCAAAGAGAGTGGGACAGGAGGAGACAGAGTATAAAGAGTTTTGTTTTCATAAGTAGGATTATTATTTCTTTTTTACGTTTTCCTCAAAGATAAGCATTAATTTGATTGTTTGTACTTTGTTGATCATAGTCTTTTTAGATTATGCCAAAACGGCAGTAGCCCAATTAAAGGCTACTGCCATTCAATATTAGAATTTGTTTATATTTTAATCTTTAAAGTTGGTCATACGCTTTATCAGTAACGGGTTCCAACCATTCGTTGCATACTTCTTCTCCAGGAATCTCGAAAGCCAGATGGGCAAACCAGCTATCGGCTGCTGCACCATGCCAGTGTTTTACATTGGCAGGTATATGAATCACCGTGCCGGGTACTATTTTCAGTGCAGGCTTGCCTTCTTCCTGATACCATCCTTGTCCCGCTACACCGACCAACATCTGACCGCCACCTTTGGATGCCTTGTGGATGAGCCAGTTATTGCGGCAACGTGGCTCAAATGTAACGTTGAAAAACGGTATCTGCGAATCGGATATAGGGGCAAGATAACTGTTGCCGGTAAAATACCGGGCATAAGCAGTATTCGGTTCTCCGATGGGGAAAATCATTTCGCGCTGGAAGGCCGATTTGGCATCTTCTCCCTCTTCCTCTTCTGCCCATACGGACTTGGCAAGTCCAAATGCTGCCCAGGCCTTGGGCCATCCTGCATAAAATGCGATATGGGTAATGATTTCGGCTATCTCGGTACGGGTGATTCCATTCTTCTTAGCTTCCTGCAGATGATAGGTCAAGGAACTGTCAGTAATACCTTGACTGATGAGTGAAGTAATCGTTACCAAACTCCTGTCGCGCAAGTTGAGCAGGTTGTTCCGGCTCCACACTTCACCGAAGAGTACTTCGTCATTGAGTTCCGCAAATTTAGGGGCAAACGTGCCCAGTTGGTCACGTCCAGCCGTTTGAATTATCTTTTCTTGTGCCATCAGATTGTGGGTAATTACAATTGCTATCGCTGTGAGAACTAATTTATTCATGTAGCTTCAGTCCTTTGTAGTAAAATTCCAGGATTTCCTTCCATGGAATGTAATCTTTGTCGCCGCCGTCATATAGATCGCAGTGGGTAGCTCCCGGCACAATAAGCAGCTGCTTGTTGGCTGCGTATTTCCCGCTGGTAACCACTCTGAAAGCATCTTCCCCGAAATAGCGGCTGTGGGCTTTTTCTCCGTGTACAATGAGTACGGGAGTTCGGATTTCACTGGCAGCTACCCAAAGGTTATGATTCAAAAGCATGAGCGAAGAAGTGATGTTCCATCCCTGATTCGAATTGAGCGAACGCGGGTGGTAGCCTCTTTCGGGTGACTTATAGTATGCCATGTATTGTTTCAGAAAATCAGGAGCATCGGCTGGCGCCTGGTCTGGAAGTCCGCCCTGCGTTTTGATGACACCCGTACGGAACTCCTCGGTGCGTTTCTGCGCCAGTTCTTGCTTCAAACGATAACGGCCCTCTTCGCCCATGCTGTCAAAAT